>JAFIEN010000034.1 GCA_020832515.1 Rubellimicrobium sp.
ACTGATTCACATGCTCCCAGTCAATCCTGCCGATCGAGCGTTGAGCATGTATGGCGGCTCCGTCCGCATTCCGGACACCCGGACCTTCGGAGCGAAATCGGGCGCGCCGGTCGCAGGATTTCTACCGGTCGTCATTTGGCCAACCGCTAGAGATCCTTGGCCAGCCGCAGTGCGTCATAGATCGCGGCATGGGTGTTGCGGGCCGAGACGGCATCGCCGATGCGGAACAGGCGGAAGCCGTTGCCGGTGTCGGGTTGCGGGCGGCCTTCGATCAGGGCGTCGTAATCGACCACGCCCTTGTTGGCCGAATGCGGCTTCAGGGCGAAATAGATCTCGTCCAGCGGCTGGGTGCCGTGGTTGACGACGATCTGGTCGAACTGCCGTTCCTCGCGGTGGGCGGAGTAATCCGTGCCGATCACGGCGGTCAGCATGTTGCCGTCGCGCCGCGCGGCCATCAGCCGGTAGGTGACGGTAAAGAGCACGTCATGCTTTTGCAGCGCGCGCATGTAGGGCGACAGGTTCATGCTCATGATGTCGGGCGCAAAGGTGCGATCCGGCGTCATCACCTCGACATGGCCCCCGGCCTCGGCCACCACCTCGGCGGCCTGCATCGCGGGGTGATCGCCGCCGTCGTCGAAGATCAGGACGCGGCTGCCCGGCTTCACATCGCCCGAGACGATGTCCCATGCGCTGACGACAAGATCGTTGCCCTCTTCCAGCACATCCGTCGTCGGCAGGCCGCCGGTTGCGATGATGGCGACGTCGGGTTTTTCCGCCAGCACGTCTTCCGCCTCGGTCCAGGTGTTGAAGCGGAATTCCACGTCGCGGGCGGCGCATTGGGCCATTCGCCAGTCGATGATCCCCATCATCTCGCGCCGCCTTGGGTTGCGGGCGGTCAGCCGGACCTGCCCGCCGGGGGCGTCGGCTGCCTCGAACACGGTCACATGATGCCCCCGCTCGGCCGACACCCGCGCAGCCTCGAGCCCCGCAGGCCCCGCGCCGACGATCACCACGCGCCTTTGCGCCGGGGCGGGGGAAATCACCTGCGGCATGGACAGTTCCCGCCCCGTGGCCGGGTTGTGGATGCACAGCGCCTCGCCCGCCTGATAGATCCGGTCAAGGCAGTAGGTGGCGCCCACGCAAGGCCGGATGTCGTGTTCGCGCCCCTCCATGATCTTCTTCACGATATGGGGGTCGGCCATATGCGCCCGCGTCATCCCCACCATGTCGAGCTTGCCCGAGGCCACGGCATGGCGCGCGGTGGCCACGTCGGGAATGCGGGCGGCGTGGAAGGTGGGCAGGCCCACCTCGGCCCGGATGCGGCCCGCGAAATCCAGATGCGGGGCCGAGGGCATCCCCTGCAGCGGGATCACATCGGTCATCGCCGTGTCGGTATGGACGCGGCCCCGAATGATGTTGACGAAATCGACAAGGCCCGAGGCCTTGAACCGCCGCGCGATCTCGACCCCCTCGTCCTCGGTGATGCCGCCCTTCTGCGCCTCGTCCGCCGTATAGCGCACGCCCATCAGGAAGCCCGGCCCCACCCGTTCGCGACAGGCGGTCAGCACCTCCATCGCAAAGCGGATCCGATTGTCGAAGGTGCCGCCCCATGGCTCGCCCAGCCGGTTGGTCAGGGGCGACATGAACTGGTCCATCAGATGGCCGTAGCATTCGAACTCGATCCCATCGAGGCCGGCGTCCTTCATCCGCTCGGCGGCATCGGCGTAATCGCGGATGATCCGCTCGATCTCCCAGTCCTCGATCACCTTGGGAAAGGCGCGGTGGGCGGGTTCGCGCTCGGGGCCGGGGGCCACGACAGGCAGCCAATCGGCCTTGGCCCAATGGGTGCGGCGGCCAAGGTGGGTCAGCTGGATCATCACCGCGCAGCCATGGTCGTGGCATTCGTCGGCAAGCTTCTTCATCCAGCCCACCACCTCGTCCTTCCAGGCCAGCACGTTGTTGAAGGCGGGCGGCGAGGTGCGGGAAACGGCGGCCGACCCGGCGGTCATGGTCAGCGCGATGCCGCCCTTGGCACGCTCGACATGATAGGCACGGTAGCGGTCCTTCGGCATCCCGTCCTCGGGGTATGCCGGTTCGTGGCTTGTCGTCATGATCCGGTTCTTCAACGTCAGATGCGCCAGTTGATAGGGCTGGAGAAGTGGATCGTTCGACATCTTGCCTGGCCTTTCGCGGGGTGGACTGGGCCAGTCTAGCGCGACCGCCCGCCCTCCGTCACCCTTATTCGACAGAGGTGTCGATGGAGGCGACACCTCTGTCAGGTCTTGGCCTTTCCCCGGCCCGGCGCTATCTGCCGCAGGCCCGACGGCAGGAGGCAGAGGTGGCACCCATCGTTTCCGTCCGCAAGCTGCGGAAATCCTACAAGACCGGGTTCGAGGCGCTCAAGGGCGTCTCGCTCGATATCCACAAGGGCGAGATCCTGGCCCTTCTCGGGCCCAACGGCGCGGGCAAGACGACGCTGATCTCGACGATCTGCGGCATCACCAACCCGACTTCGGGCAGTGTGCGGGTGGGCGGCTATGACGTTGTGCGCGACTGGCGCGCGGCGCGGTCGCTGATCGGGCTGGTGCCGCAGGAGATCAGCCTCGAATCCTTCGAGAAGGTTGCCGACCTCGTCCGCTTCAGCCGGGGCCTGTTCGGCAAGCCGCCAAACCCCGCCCATATCGAGAAGATCCTGAAGCAGCTCTCGCTCTGGGACAAGCGCGACGCCCGGATCATGACGCTGTCGGGCGGCATGAAGCGGCGGGTGCTGATCGCCAAGGCGCTAAGCCACGAACCGCGCATCCTGTTTCTGGACGAACCCACCGCCGGCGTGGATGTGGAACTGCGCCGCGACATGTGGCAGGTCGTGAACGATCTGCGCGCCAGCGGTGTGACGATCATCCTGACGACACATTACATCGAAGAGGCCGAGGCCATTGCAGACCGTGTCGGCGTGATCGCCAAGGGCGAGATCCTTCTGGTCGAGGACAAGGCCGAACTCATGGCGCGCATGGGCCGCAAGGAGCTTCGGATCGAACTGGCCCAGCCGCTGGAGACGGTGCCCGAGGCGCTTGCGGCCTGGTCCCTGCGGATCGGCGCGAACGGGCGGTCGCTGGTCTATGACTACGATACAAGGGCAGAGCGGACGGGGATCACCTCGCTTCTCAACGCGATGCGCGATGCGGGGCTGGTGATGACCGATCTGGATACCGAACAGTCCAGCCTCGAGGATATCTTCGTCGGGCTGGTGAAGGAGCATGCATGAATCCCTACGCCGTTCGCGCGATCTTCCGGCAGGAGATGGGGCGCTTCTTCCGCACCATCATGCAATCCATGATCTCGCCCGTGATCTCGACCTCGCTTTACTTCGTGGTCTTCGGCGCGGCCATCGGCAGCCGGATCGACATGGTCGAGGATATCTCCTACGGCGCCTTCATCGTGCCGGGGCTGATCATGCTGACGGTGATGACGCAGGCCACAGCCAATGCATCCTTCGCGATCTTCTTTCCCAAGTTCATCGGCGCGATCTACGAAATCCTGTCCGCACCCATCAACTTCGTCGAGATCGTGCTGGGCTATGTCGGGGCTGCGGCGGTCAAGGCGCTGTTCATCGGCCTCATCATCCTTGCGACATCCTTCCTGTTCGTGGACCTGACCATCGCCCATCCGGTCGCGATGGTGGCCTTTCTTGTCCTGACCTGCATCAGCTTCGCGCTTCTGGGGTTCATCATCGGCATCTGGGCCGGCAATTTCGAACAGCTCCAGCTGATCCCGCTTCTGGTGATCACGCCGCTCGTGTTCCTTGGCGGCAGCTTCTATTCGATCACCATGCTGCCGCCCGTCTGGCAGACCGTGTCGATGTTCAACCCGGTGGTCTATCTTGTCTCGGGCTTCCGATGGTCCTTCTTCGGGACAGCGGATGTGCCGATCCTGGCAAGCCTCGGGGCCATCGCGCTGTTTGCAAGCCTGTGCCTCGCGATGGTCTGGTGGATCTTCCGGTCGGGCTGGCGGATCAGACAATGATGCCGGCCCGCCTTGTCGCGCCGCCCCGGCCTGCCTAAGTGAGCGCGATGATGTTCATGCCGCCATTCCTTCGTTCGGGCCCCGTCGTCTCCGTGATCCGCCTTCAGGGGGCGATCATGGCAAGCGGTGCCGGCCTGTCCGACAAATCCACCGCGCCGCTGATCGAAAAGGCCTTCGCGCGGGGCAAACCCGCCGCCGTCGCGCTCGAGATCAACAGCCCCGGCGGCTCGCCCGTGCAATCCTCGCTCATCGCGGGACGCATCCGGCGGCTGGCGGAAGAGAAGAAGGTGCCCGTTCTGGCCTTCGTCGAGGATGTGGCGGCATCGGGCGGTTACTGGCTTGCCACCGCGGCGGACGAGATCTTTGTCGATCCGACCAGCATCACCGGATCCATCGGCGTCATCAGCGCGGGCTTCGGCCTGCATGAGGCGATCGGTCGGATCGGGGTGGAACGTCGGGTGCATACCGCCGGGAAATCAAAAAGCCTGCTCGATCCGTTCCGCCCCGAAAGGCCCGAGGATGTGGAGCGGCTGAGCGAGTTGCTGGGCGTGATCCACGAGGAATTCATCGGCCAGGTCAAGGCGCGCCGGGGCGCGAAGCTGCAGGAGCACCCCGACCTCTTCACCGGGCAGATCTTCGTCGGGCGACAGGCGGTGGAACTGGGGCTTGTCGACGGGATAGGGCATCTGATGCCCGTCCTGCGCGCCCGCTTCGGCAAATCCGTCCGCCTGCGCCGCTATGCGCAGCGGCGGTCGCTGCTTGGCCGCTTTGGTGTGCGGGTCGTCGAGGACATGGTCGGTGCTGTCGAGGAACGCGCCGCCTGGGCGCGGTTCGGCCTCTGAACGATGATCGTCAAGATCGTCACCTTCTTCCTCATCGCAATGGCCGTCATGGCCATGTTCGGCCGCCTGCGTTTGCCGGGCCGGACACGACTGGAGGCGCGGAAATGCGCCTCTTGCGGCCGTTATCGCTTTGGCAAGGGCCCTTGCCGGTGCCGGAAGGATTTGAACTGAATGGACTGGATCATGGTGGCGGCAGGCCTTGTCCTGCTGGTGTCGGGTGGCGAGGCGCTGGTCCGGGGGGCAGTGAACCTTGCGCTCAAGCTGGGCATCCCCGCCTTGATCGTGGGGATGACCGTGGTGGCCTTCGGCACCTCGGCGCCCGAATTGCTGGTCTCGGTCAATGCCGCGCTCAAGGGCCAGGCGGGGATCGCTCTGGGCAATGTGGTGGGGTCCAACATCGCCAATATCCTGCTGATCCTCGGCGTGCCGGCGGTCATCTCGATCGTCCGGTCCAGCGGCTCCGACCTGCGGCGCAGCTACTGGACGCTGCTTCTGGCCTCGGTCGTGTTCATCGCGCTCTGCTTCGTGGGGCCGCTGACATGGTGGCACGGGTTGATCCTGATCGCAGGGCTTGCCTGGATGATCGCCGACAACGTCCGCCAGGCCCGCGCCCACCGTGCAATCGCCGAGAAGGTCGAGCTTGAAGGCGCCGATCCCGCCATCCCCGGCTGGAAGATCGCGGTCTTCATCGTGGCGGGCATCGCAGCGCTTGGCTTCGGGGCCGACCTGCTGGTCGAGGGGGCATCGAACATCGCGATGCGGTACGGTGTCTCGCCCGAGGTGATCGGGCTGACACTCGTGGCGGTCGGCACCTCGTTGCCGGAACTTGTCACCACCGTCGCTGCCGCGCTCAAGCGCGAGGCGGACGTGGCCATGGGCAACGTGATCGGATCGGGCCTCTTCAACCTGCTGGCGATCATCGGCATCACCGCGCTGATCGCCCCGCTCGAGGTGCCGGCGTCGATGCTGACGGTGAACCTCTGGGTGATGCTGGCGGCCACGCTGCTTCTGGCGCCCTTCGCCTTGTGGCGGCGCGATATCGGGCGCGGCACGGGCGCGGCGTTCCTTGCGCTTTACGCCACCTACATGATCTGGCTGATCACCTGATGCGTGCGCTGGTGACAGGGGCCGGGGCGCGGCTGGGGCGGGCGATCGCGCTTCATCTCGGGGCGCGCGGCTTCGACGTGGCCGTGCATTACGCCACGTCCCGTGCGGGCGCCGAGGAGGTGGTCGCCGAACTGCGCGCCATGGGCCGCCGGGCCGAGGCGCTGCAGGCCGATCTTCTGGTCGAGGCCGAGACGCAGACCCTTGTCCCCCGCGCCGTGGCGGCACTGGGCGGGCCGCTGACCGTGCTTGTCAACAATGCCTCGATCTTCGAGCATGACGATATCCGGACCGCCACCCGCGAAAGCTGGGACCGGCATATCGAAAGCAACCTGCGCGCGCCCTTCGTGCTGACGCAGGCCTTCGCGGAACAGGTGCCCGCTGCCCTGCCCGACGATGCGGGCGAGCCGCTGGCCCAGGGCCTGATCGTGAACATGATCGACCAGCGGATCAACAAGCTGACCCCCCAGTTCATGAGCTATACCATCGCCAAGATGGGCCTCTGGGCGCTGACGCGGACCGCCGCGCAGGGGCTTGCACCCCATGTCCGGGTCAATGCGATCGGCCCCGGCCCCACCCTTCAGGGCACCCGCCAGAGTGCTGCGCATTTCCGCGCCCAGCGCGAGGCGACGCTGTTGGGCCGTGGGGCCGGCCCCTCGGATGTGACCGCTGCGTTGGGCTACTTTCTTGATGCGCCCGGGGTGACGGGTCAGATCATCTGCACCGATGGTGGGCAGCATCTGGTCTGGCAGACGCCCGATGTTCTGGGGGTCGAGTAGCATGCGCCGCGAAAGTTGTGCACCGCTGCTGCAGTCACCTCCAAGCTCTTAACAAATTCGTAACGATTTCATGATCTTGCTTGGAGTGAATAAAAAATACAAGCAATATCAAAGGCTTGAAAATTCGCCCAAAAAGCGGGCAGTCCGATGAACCCCTCTGGATTCAAGGGATTTCCCCGAAGTTTCAGAGCCTGTCCCCAGACTTATCCCCAGAAACCGTGGACAGCTTTCCTCTTGCCCTTGCCTCGCTAAAGTGGAAGCAGCCAGCAGAATCGCGGACCCCTGACCATGCCCGAGGACATCCCGGCCGAGAGTGCCATCGACGGCCCCGGCGAACTGCCCAGCGATGGTCCGACCGTCACGGGCCATGACTGCATCCGGGCGTATCTGCGCAACCTCGACGCCTCGCCCGGGGTCTACCGGATGCTCGATGCGCAGGCCCGGGTCCTGTATGTCGGCAAGGCGCGCAACCTGAAGGCGCGGGTGTCGAACTACGCCCGCCCGGGCCATTCGGGCCGGATCGAGCGGATGATCCGCGAGACCGCCTCGATGATGTTCCTGACCACACGGACAGAAACCGAGGCGCTGTTGCTTGAACAGAACCTCATCAAGCAGCTCAAGCCGCGCTACAACGTGCTTTTGCGCGACGACAAGTCCTTTCCCAACATCCTCGTCACGAAGGACCACGCCTTTCCGCAGATCAAGAAACACCGCGGTGCCAAGGCCGAGAAGGGCGATTACTACGGCCCCTTCGCCAGCGCGGGCGCGGTGAACCGGACGCTGAACCAGCTGCAGAAGGCGTTTCTTCTGCGCAACTGCTCGGATTCGATGTTCGCCAGCCGGACGCGGCCCTGCCTGCTTTACCAGATCAAGCGCTGTTCGGGCCCCTGCGTCGGCCTGATCTCCGAGGCGGATTATGCGGCCAGCGTTTCGGATGCCGCGAAGTTCCTCTCGGGCAAGTCGACCGCCATTCAGGAAAGCCTTGCGGCCCAGATGGCCGAAGCCGCCGAGGCGCTTGAGTTCGAACGCGCGGGTGCCCTGCGCGACCGGATCCGGGCGCTGACCAGCGTGCAGACGGCGCAGGGCATCAACCCGCGCGGCGTGGCCGAGGCGGATGTGATCGCGCTGCATATGGAAAGCGGGCAGGCCTGCGTTCAGGTCTTCTTCATCCGCGCGAACCAGAACTGGGGCAACCACGACTACTATCCCCGCCTGGCCGAGGATGTGGACGCAGCCGAAGTGATGCAGGCCTTCGTCGGCCAGTTCTACGGCGACCGTGAACCGCCCCGGCTGTTGTTGCTGTCCCATGGCGTCGACGACCCCGATCTTGTGGCCGAGGCGCTGGCGGGCAAGGCCGGGCACCGGGTCGAGATCGCCGTGGCGCAGCGGGGCGAGAAGGCCGAGCTGGTGGAAGGGGCGCTGCGCAACGCGCGCGAGTCACTGGCCCGGCGCATGGCCGAGACGGCGACACAGGGCCGGCTCATGCGCGCTCTGGCCGAGGCCTTCGACCTCGAGACCGTACCGCGCCGGATCGAGGTCTACGACAACAGCCACATCATGGGCACCGATGCGGTGGGCGCGATGATCGTGGCGGGGCCCGAAGGGTTCGAGAAGGGCCAGTATCGCAAGTTCAACATCAAGGGGACCGAGATCACCCCCGGCGACGATTTCGGCATGATGAAAGAGGTCCTGACCCGCCGCTTCCAGCGCCTGCTGAAAGAGGACCCGGACCGCGAGACCGCCGCCTGGCCCGATCTGGTGCTGATCGACGGCGGCGCGGGGCAGGTTTCTGCCGTGGCGGGGATCATGGCGGAACTGGGGGTCGAGGATGTGCCGATGATCGGGGTCGCCAAGGGCGTGGACCGGGACGCGGGCAAGGAGGAGTTCCACCGCACCGGCAAACACCAGATGGCGCTGCGGCACAACGATCCGGTGCTCTATTTCGTGCAGCGGCTGCGGGACGAAGCACACCGTTTTGCCATCGGCACGCATCGGGCGAAGCGCGCCAGGGCGGTGGGCGCCACGCCCCTGGACGAGATCCCGGGCGTGGGTGCTGCGCGCAAGCGCGCGCTACTGGCGCATTTCGGCAGCGCCAAGGCGGTCAGCCGGGCCAACCTTGCCGATCTGCGCGCGGTCGAGGGCATCTCCGACAGCATGGCAGAGGCGATCTACGGCTTCTTCCACGACAAGGGATGAGAGGCGCGTGGACTAGCCGGCCCCCGGCAGGATCCACAGCACCAGCATCAGAACCCCGCCTGCGCAAAGCAGGTAAAGCACCACCGGCGCAAGCGTTCGGCCCAGAACCTCGCCGTCGCGGGCGACAAGGCCGATGGTCGCGGTTCCGGCGATGATGTTGTGGGGCGCGATGGCATTGCCGATCGCCGCGCCCACCCCCTGGATCGCCGTCATCTGCATCAGCGGCAGGCCCAGCGCGCGGGCGGTGGCGGCCTGAAATTCGGTGAAGAGGATGTTCGAGGCGGTGGCCGATCCGCTGACGAAGGTGCCCAGCGCCCCCACGAACGGGGCCAGCAGCGGCCAGAACGCGCCGGCCTGCGCTGCGGCCTCGGCCGCCGTCTCGATCAGGCCGCCATGCAGCATCAGCCGGGCCAGCGTCAGCATTACCAGAAGCGCCAGCGCCACCGGAAGAAGCCTGCGCAGCGCGGCAAGGCTGGCCGGGCCAAGGGCGGCAGTCCGACCGGTCGCCACAGCGGACGTGACAAGGCCCAGCGCCAGCAATGTGCCGGGGTGAAAAAGCGGCGCGATGCCGCCGGAATATGGCCCCCGGTTCCAGCCAAGCCAGGGGCCGGAGAGGGTGACCCGCACCGGCTCGATCAGCCTTGTGGCAAGGATCAGGACAAGGATCAGAAGATAGGGCATCAGATCGGCGAGGTGCCATCCCGCCGCCCCCTCCCGGCCGCCTTGCCGCACGATCAGGGTGAAGACCGCCCCGCCGATCAAGGCGCCGCCAAGGGTGGGAAGTTCCGGCCCGGTCAGCCAGGCCAGCGCCGTGGCCGGCACGAGGAAGCAGAGCGCGGCCAATAGCGCCAGACCGACCTGCCGCTGCCCGAGCGGCCCGTCATGGGCCAGCCGCATGACCGCCAGCGACAAGGCCGCAAGCGGCACCGCATGCAGCGCCATGGTCCAGCCGGCCAGCGCGGGAGGCGGAAGGTCCAGCATCCCGAGCTGGGCCAGCGCCGGCGTGCCCACCGCACCGAAGGAGACGCCCCCTGCATGGCCAAGAAGTGCCAGCGCCACGGCCCGCACCGGCGCGAAACCAAGCCCCGCCAGCAGCGGAGCGGCAAGGGCCACCGGCGTGCCGAAACCCGCCGCCCCCTCCATGAACAGTCCGAAGAACCAGGCGATCAGAAGCGCCTGCACGGCGCGCGCGTCGCTGATCCCGGCGAGGGCCGCACGGATCCGCCCGAGCGCGCCGACGCGCGCCTGCAATTCGTAGATCACCAGCGCGGGCAGGATGATCCAGAGAATGCCCGCCGTGCCACTTGCCCCTTCGAGAAGCGCCCCCAGCGCCAGCCCCGCATCAAGCCCGCCCGCGCCGGCCAGAACCATGCCGGCCACCGCCAGCCCTGCCAGCCCCGCAAGGGCCGCACGCCAGTGCAGTAGGGCCATGGCCAGCAGCACCACAAGGATCGGCAGACTGGCAAGAAGCGCGGGCATCCCGGTCGGGCCCCTCAGTCGGGCAGTGTCACCGGATGCAGCGCAACGCCGTCGCGCTGGAAACGGATGGCATTGTCGATCGTGGTCCGGGCAATGGCGACCAGCGCCTCGCGGGTGAAAAAGCCCTGATGGCCGGTCACCAGCACATTGGGAAAGGTCAGAAGCCGCGCGAAGACATCGTCAGGGATGAAATGGTGCGACAGATCCTCGAAGAACAGGTCGGCCTCTTCCTCGTAGACATCCAGCCCCAGCGCCCCGATCCGCCCCGACTTCAGGCCGCGGATCACCGCCCGCGTGTCGATCACTGCCCCGCGCGAGGTGTTGACCAGCGTCACCCCCCGTTTCATCCGATCGATCGAGGCGTCATTGATCAGGTGATGGGTTTCGGGCGTAAGGGGGCATTGCAGCGTGATGATGTCGGCTTCGGCCAGAAGGGTCTCGATCTCAACATAGCGCACCCCAAGGGCGAGGCAGTCGTCATTGGGAAAAGGATCGCTTGCCAGCACATCGCAGCCGAAGCCGGTCAGGATCCGGGCCAGCACCGTGCCGATCAGGCCGGTGCCCACGATGCCCGCCACCTTGCCGTGCATGTCGAAACCCAGAAGCCCGTCGAGCGCGAAATTCCCCTCGCGCACCCGGTTGTAGGCGCGGTGGATCTTGCGGTTGAGCGCGAGGATCAGGGCGACCGTATGTTCGGCCACCGCATGTGGCGAATAGGCCGGAACCCGCGCCACGGTCATGCCTGCGGCGGCGGCGGCGCGCAGATCGACATGGTTGAACCCGGCCGAGCGCAGCGCGATCAGCCGGACACCAAGCTCCGAAAGCGCGGCGATGGTCGCGGGACCCAGATCGTCGTTGACGAAGGCGCAGACGGCCCCCGCACCCCCGGCAAGCGGGGCCGTCGCCGCATTCAGGTGGGCTTCGTGAAAGCGCAACTCGAGCGTCGTGCCCTCGGCCGCCTCGCGCAGGAAGAGGATGTCGTGGGGTTTGGCGCTGAAGACATCCATCCGCATGGTGCTGCTGGCTTTCCTTGTCGTGAATGGCCGCCAGCCTAGGACCAGGCCCGTGCAGGGGCAAGTCAGCCCGTGGCAGGCCCGGGACGACAAAGCCGTGACGCCGGGTCACGGGCCGCACGGCTGTGGATGCGGCGCAGTCAGCCGTTGCCCCGGCGGGGTGGTTGTGGCATCAGCGATGGCAGGTACGATGGCACGGACAGGTAGGACAGGTGGCCGATTTCGCGACCCGCAGGACGATGATGGTCGACACTCAGGTGCGCCCCTCGGATGTGACGAAATTCCCGATCATCGAGGCGATGCTGCATGTCCCGCGCGAGATGTTCGTGCCCTTGCAGCTTCGCGAGGCGGCCTATGTCGGGGAAAACCTCGATCTGGGCGGCGGGCGGATCCTGCTTGATCCGCGCAGCTTCGCCAAGATGCTGGACGCGCTCGACATCGGTCCGGGGGATGTGGTGCTCGATCTGGGCTGCGGGCTTGGCTATTCGACAGCCGTTCTTGCCCGACTGGCGGCATTCGTGGTGGGCCTCGACGACGATTCCGCCCGTGCAGACGAGGCGCAGGCGCTTCTTTCCGCCGAGGGCGTCGACAATGCAGTTGTCATGTCGGGCCCCCTGAGCGACGGCGCCCCGGACAACGGCCCCTATGACGTGATCATCCTGGAAGGTGCGGTCGAACGCATGCCCGAGGCGATCGTGCAGCAACTGAACGATGGCGGACGGATCGCCGCGATCTTTGCCGAGGCTGGCGCGCTTGGTGTGGCCCGGATCGGCCGCAAGACGGCCGGTCGGGTGGTCTGGGGCGATGTGTTCAACGCAAGCGCGCCGGTGCTGGCCGGGTTCGAACGGAAAATGGACTTCCAGTTCTGACGGCCTTTCTGGTCCGTCCGGCACTGATCGACGTAAGCACAAGACAGACAGAAGCGGACGGGGCACGCGATGGCATTTCAGAAAGCGGCGGGACGGGGTTGGAGGGGCTGGATGCTGGCCGCTACGCTGGTCGTTGCACCGGTCCTGCCGTCTCAGGCCGAGACGCTGGCCGATGCACTGGCCTTCGGCTACGAGAACAGCGGGCTTCTGGAACAGAACCGCGCGCTTCTGCGCGCCGCGGACGAGGACGTGGCCCAGGCCGTCGCCCGGCTCATGCCGGTCATCAACTGGGCGGCGCAGGCGCAGCTGACCTATCCCGGCTCGCCCATTGCCAACATCTCGATCGGGGAATCGCAGCTCAGCGCGAATGTCTCGCTCAGCGCCAATCTCACGCTGTTCGACGGCGGCCAGACACAATTCGCGATCGAGGCCCAGAAGGAAACCGTGCTGGGCACGCGTCAGGCGCTTCTGGGCGTCGAGCAGCAGGTGATGCTGCGGATCGTTCAGGCCTATATGGATGTGCGTCGCGCCAATGAATTCGTCGCACTCAGGCAGAACAACGTCCGTCTGATCACGCAGGAATTGCGCGCGGCCCAGGACCGCTTCGAGGTGGGCGAGGTGACGCGCACCGACGTGGCTCTGGCCGAGGCCCGCCTTGCCGCCGCGCGCAGCCAGCTTGCCGCCGAAGAGGGTTTTCTGTTGCGTGCGGTCGAGGAATTCCGCGCCGCCGTCGGCCGTGCGCCCGGTTCCCTTCAGCCGGCACCCGCCGCCCGTATCGGCCAGTCGGTGACCGAGGCCAAGGCCATTGCCCAGCGCACCCATCCGTCGATCCTTCAGGCCCAGCATGCCGTGACCGCGGCCGAGCTTGGCATCCGCCGGGCCGAGGCGGCGATGGGCCCCACGGTCTCGCTGACCGGGCAGGTCGGCCTGAACGAGAATCTCGATGCCGGCGCTCAGATCGGCGTGCAGGTGGGCGGCCCGATCTATCAGGGCGGGGCACTTTCAAGCCAGCTGCGTCAGTTCATGGCCCGGCGCGACGCCACAAGGGCGTCACTGCTGGTCACGGCGCAGGCCGTCGATCAGAATGTCGGCAACGCCTATGCGCTTCTGCAGGTCGCCCGCGCCAGCATCGAAGCCTCCGAGCGGCAGGTCCGCGCCGCCACCGTTGCCTTCGAAGGCGTCCGCGAAGAGGCGACGCTGGGCGCACGCACCACGCTTGACGTTCTCAATGCCGAACAGGAACTGCTCAACGCCCGTGCAAGCCTGATTTCGGCCCAGGTCGACGAGACGATCGCAAGCTACACCGTGCTGGCCTCGATGGGGCTTCTGACGGCACAGACCCTGAACCTGCGGGTCCAGCTTTATGATCCCAGTGCATATTACAACCTTGTCGACGGTGCGCCGCCGATCCTGTCGGAACAGGGTGCCGCACTTGACCGGGTGTTGCGCGCCATAGGCGGGAACTGAGGCAGACGAAAGCCTGGGGGCGGATGCGTGCGCCCGGCCTGTCCGGGCCGGTTGGGCAGTGACGCGGTGCGCGACATCCTCAGGCACTGCGAAGGGCAGGGGTCGTATCATTCCGTCAAATCCCACCAATCTGTTGTGGCAAAGGGGGATCGGCGCTACACTCGGCGTGCAGGCAGGGCGAGACAGAACATGACCGAGCGGGTGACCAATGTCGAAATCGAGGATGTGCTTTCGGCCATCCGCAGACTGGTGTCCGAAGGAAATCCCCCCGGTGCGCGCGCGCGCGTCGTGCCGCTTGGCCGGACCGACGCGGACCTGAAAGACCCGGACGCGAAAGACGCGGACGCGGCCTGCCCGGACAGGGTCAGTGTTGCCGCTGATGCCCTTGTCGATGGCGTCGGACCCGGCCCGCTTGTCCTGACCCAGGCCTTCCGTGTCGTCGCGGCCCCGGCCGGCGCGGCCCCGACCAAGCATGCTGGCGCGGGCACCGATGCCGATGCCGCATCCGCGCCGCAGACCGAAACGCCACTTCCGCCCGAGTTGGCACAGGATCCGTCGACCGAAGATGTGTCCGCCGATCCCGGCCCCGACCCGGCCCTCATGTCCTGTGCCCCGTCGCAGACCATCGCTGCAGAGGCCGGGGATGACACCATCCTGTCGGATGACGTGCTGGACCTGCCGTTCGATTTCCGCTCCGACCGGGACATGGCCCGCGCTGACGAGCCTCCGGCCCTGTCCGATTTCTCGACCGTCGAGGGTGCGGCGATCGTGGACGCGGCTGCCGAGACCGGAGCCACAAGCCAGAACACTCTTCCGCCCGAGCTGCGGCTTGCCGAAATGGCGGCCGAACTGGAACTTGCCACCTGCCGCACCCAGGGCGACTGGGAACCCGATGGCAGCGAAACCGTGCCCGAGATGGACTGGACCGCTGCCCGAGAAGGGGCGGAACACGGGCCCGTACCCGTGTTTCGCACCCGCAAGATGCCGCCGCTTCAGCTTTCGCCCGCGCTTTCTGTCGCGGCCCGCTCCGCCGTCGAGGGCAAGGTCGATGGCCCGGGCCGCCCGGTCGCCTTTCACAGCAGCCGTGCCAGGCCCGAGGAGGCGGCCGCACCTGCCGCCGATGTGCCGGAGCACCAGATCGACGATGCGCAGTTGCGCGCCCTCGTCCTGGATGTCGTGCGGCAGGAACTTCGAGGGCCGCTCGGGGAACGGATCACGCAGAACGTGCGCAAACTTGTCCGCCGCGAGATCTTTCGTGTCCTGAACGAGATCAACACCGACTGAGGGGGACCGGGTCAGTCCGGCGGTCTTCGGCGCACGGCCTGCGCCTGTCGTCAAGCCGACTGGCTGTCAACGCAGCCCCTGTGCAATCGGCGCGGAAAGAGCAAGCACGCGGTCAAGGTCAAGATGCGCCTCGACATGGGCTGCAAGCCGGTCAAGCGTCTCCTCGACCCCGTCCTCATAGCCCGAAGCCATGGCGCGCGCCTCTCCGCCCTGCAGCCCCATGTCCCGCAGAAAGGCCGCCCGGAAACCGTCGGCCGAAAAGAGCCCGTGCAGATAGCAGCCCCGGATGCGGCCGTCGGCGCTGGCCGCCCCTTCGCCCCGCCCGCCGATCGAGAGCCAGGCACGGGCGCAATCCGGGCCATCGGTCCGTCCGAGGTGGATCTCGTACCCGCGCACCGTATCCCCGCTGGCAGAATAGACCGCATGGGTCAACGCAAGTCGCTTTTCGGGCTGCAGCACGGTCTCGACATCCAGGAGCCCCAGCCCCGGCACACGGGACGGCGGGCCTTCAAGGCCCTCGGGGTCGTCGATCCACTGCCCCAGCATCTGGTAACCGCCGCAAATGCCCAGCACCCGTCCCCCTCGCCGCACATGGGCGGCAAGGTCGACATCCCACCCTTGCGCCCGGGCATGGGCCAGATCGGCGATGGTCGCCTTCGAGCCGGGGATCAGCACAAGATCTGCATTGCCGGGCAGGGGGCGTCCGGGGGGGACGATCTCGACACTGACCTGCGGATCGGTCGAGAGCGGGTCCAGATCGTCGAAATTGGCGATCCGGTTGAGCCGCGGCACCACGATCCGGAACGGCCCGCCGGGGCGACTGGTGATCTCCATCACATCCTCGGCCGGCAGGCGCCAGGCGTCGGGAAACCACGGCAGGATGCCCAGCGGGGCCCAGCCGGTGCGGGCGGCGATGATCTGCATCCCCTCGTCGAAAAGCGACACATCGCCACGGAACTTGTTGATGAGAAACCCCCGGATCATCGCGCGATCCGCGGGATCGAGCACGGCATGCGTGCCCACAAGCTGTGCGATCACGCCGCCCCGGTCGATGTCGCCCGCCAGCACCACGGGCACGCCGGCGGCGCGGGCAAATCCCATGTTGGCGATGTCGCCCGCGCGCAGGTTCACCTCGGCGGGGCTGCCCGCGCCCTCGACGATCACCAGATCACGATCCGCGGCCAGCCGGTGGAAACTTTCCAGCACCTTCGGCATCAGCTCGCCCTTGCGCTTGCCGTAGTCGCGCGCCTTCAACGTGGCAAAGCGACGTCCCTGAAGGATCACCTGCGCGCCGGTTTCGCTTTCCGGCTTGAGCAGCACCGGGTTCATGTCGATCAGCGGCGCTATCCCCGCCGCCCGCGCCTGAAGCGCCTGGGCGCGGCCGATCTCGCCCCCGTCGGCGGTCACGGCTGCGTTGTTGGACATGTTCTGGGGCTTGAACGGCGCAACATTCAGCCCCCGCCTGAGGCACGCCCGCGCCAGACCTGCCACCAGAAGCGACTTGCCCACATTCGAGCCCGCCCCCTGGATCATGATCGCTCTGGTCATCAGATCTGCCCTGGCCCTTCACCCCTGAACCCGGCCCCGAACCCCGACCCCGGACGAAAAACGCGGCCCCCCGATGGGAGCCGCGAAAGTCGGTTCAGCCGCATGCCGGCCTATGTGCCGAAGGTCAGGCTGCCGCGCGTGCCAGTTCCTCGGCCGCCTGGCGACGTTCACTTTCCTCGCGCGACAGGGCGACAGAGGTGCGGACACCCTTGCTCACGAAATCCATCAGGCCCTGAACCACTCGCTCGTTCGGGTCGATCCCGGCGCAGGACAGCACCTCGCGGCCATCGCGCGAGCGCGCCCAGCGAGCGATCTGCTCGGGGCCATTGCCATATTTCTTGTCGTCGGCGATGGCGTCATCCAGAGCCGCAAGCACGACAGCAGCAAACAATTTGCGCGCGCGGTTGCCCTGCTCGTTGTTATAAGCGGTGCCGTCAACAAAATCTCTCATCCGACTTCCTTTGTCTTCTTGCTCTTGCGATTACCGGGGCCGGGCGAATATGCCCATTCGAAACCGATTCGGGTGGTTTCCTTTTGCATACCCCCTATGCGCTGGGCGCATGGGTCGAGCGGCTCGAAAGCGAAATCTGACCGATTGTCCCCTCACTCATTGCTAGATATAGAGCCGCCGGGGAACTTGCGCAAGAATTTGACATGATCTTGTCATATGCCGGTGCAGGGCGCCCACCGCCCGATTCCAGGAGGTCGACATGCCAGACGGACCTGCGCCGGTCCTTGCGCCAGAGCATCGGGACGCGCTCACCCGCGCGCTGCGGCAGGCGGGACGCGACGAAGTGTTGCCGCGATTCCGCATGTTGGCCGCCCATGAAGTGTCGACGAAGTCCGGCCCGGCCGATCTTGTGACTTTGGCCGACACCCGCGCCGAGGCGCACATCACCGCCGCGATGCAGGCCGCCTGGCCCGAGGCGCTTGTCGCGGGCGAAGAGGCGGTGGCTGCCGACCCCGCCCTGCGCGACCGGATGGGCACGGCGGAATGGGCGGTGATCATCGATCCCGTGGACGGGACCTGGAACTATGCAAAGGGTCTTGCGCTGTTCGGCATGATCGCAGCTGTCCTGCATCGGGGCGTGCCGGTGCACGGCCTGCTCTATGACCCGATCCTCGACGATTGGGTCAGCGCGGACACCACCGGCCCCGCGACGATCACCATGGGCGATGGCGCACCTGCCGTGCTGTCGACTTCTGCCGAGACGCGGGTCGGCCGGATGAACGGCTATGTCACGCTGGGCCTTTTTCCCCGCCCGATGAAAGAGCGGATCGTGCAGAGCTTTCCCGATTACGCGCGCGTCACCTCGCTGCGGTGTGCCTGCCATGAATACCGGATGGTGGCCCAGGGCCATGCCGAGTTTGCCCTTTCGGGGCCCAAGCCGCATCCGTGGGATCATGCCGCCGGCGTTCTTGCCGTCGAACGCGCCGGGGGTGTTGCCCGGATGATCGACGGGCGGCCCTATTCGGCAGGGATCACCGATGGCGTCGTTCTGGCCGCCGCCTCGCAGGCCGTCTGGGACGAGATCGCCGGGCGATATGACTATCTGGCCGACATCTGAACCCGGCCTATCCCGCCAGGCCACGCCGGATCAGGTTCGCCGCCGCCAGAAGCAGGACCCAGAGCACCGCCTGCCGGAACCGCGCATGGCTGGCCCGGCCCATCAACGCCTGCCCGATCAGCATGCCGAACATGGCCGGAACCACCAGCGCCGCCGACAGGGCGAGGGGTGCAAGCGTGATCACGCCCGACACCAGATGCGCGGCGAACAGCGCGACAGCCCCCAGCGCATAGATCACGCTTTGCGTGGCCACATGTTCGCGTCGGGGCAGGTCGAGGGCGGTCAGATAGACCACCGTCGGCGGGCCCCAGACGCCGGCAAGGCCACCGGCAAAGCCCGAAATGGCGCCCACACCCGCCTCGATCGTGCGGCTGCCCTGCGGGGGCAGGCGCGGCACCCAGCCCGACAGCATCGTCGCCGCGAAGACCAGCACCAGCCCACCGAGGATCAGGAAGAACAGCGTCGGATCCAGCACCGGCACCAGCTGTGCCGAGCCGGCCAGGAAGACCGCGCCCACCAGCAGGAACAGGCGGAACCGGATCGCGATTTCCCATGCGGCCCGCGGACCAAACGTCAGACCCTGCCAGAGATTGGTCACCAGCGTCGGCAGGATCAGTGCGGCCAGTGCCAGGCTTGGCTCCATGACCGACGATAACCCCGCGATCATGATCAGCGGCATGGCAAAGCCGACCATGCCCTTGATCACCCCGGCCAGAGCCGTGATGGCAAGGGCGGCGGCAAGCGCGGCGGGCGGGGCGAGTGAAAGAAGCAGGTCCATCTTGCGCGCATAGCGCTTGCCCTGGCAGGATGCAGCCGAAATCCATCGCGACATATTGGAACTTTCCTTGCGGAACTATTGTATTATTATTGCGCTGCAACTGCGAACATCCTATCCGGGGCCGGACGCCGCGCCCCTTGCAACCGAAGGAACCCGACCATGCCGCATGACGGACAGGACCTTGCGATGACCGCCTCGCCCCTGATGGCCGATCTTGTGGCGCTCTCGGGGGCGGCGCTCGGGCCTGTGGCCGAACTTGTCGCGCAGGCGACAGCGCGGTTGCGGGACGCGGTGACGGTCGAGGGGCGGGTGTCGGCGGCGCGGCTCGAGGCGCATCAGACCGCCGCACACGGGCTGGCTTGGCTGGCCACCTACGACCAGTCGCTGCGCCAGATGCAGGGCTGGGCCGACCGACTGCAGGCCGAGGGGCGCATGGGCGAGGTGGAGAGCCTGCTTCTCCAGATCGCCTTCGGGGAATACCTGTCCCAGATCTTCGGCGGCATACCGATGAGCCAGACCGAGATCCTGCGCCCCGCCGACATGGGCCTGACCGAAGACGATCTGCGCGTGGCACAGACACCCCCCGTCCGCCGCCTGATGGCCGAGGGCAACACTCAAGGAGCCCGGATGCGGCTGGTGGCGCTCATGCGCGAACAGGCCGCCGCCGTGACCTTTGGCGCGGCGGGGCTGGACGACGAATACGAGATGATCCGCGACCAGTTCCGCCGCTACGCGGTCGAGCAAGTGGAGCCCGTCGCCCATGACTGGCACCTGAAGGACGAATTGATCCCGATGGAGGTGATCGCGGAACTGGCCGAGATGGGCGTCTTCGGCCTGACCATCCCCGAGGAATACGGCGGCCTTGGCATGTCGAAAACCGCGATGGCCGTGGTCAGCGAGGAACTGTCGCGCGGCTATATCGGCGTCGGCTCGCTTGGCACCCGGTCCGAGATCGCGGCGGAACTTATCCTCTGCGGCGGCACCGAGGAACAGAAGGCCAAATGGCTTCCGGGCCTTGCGAGCGGTGAGATCCTGCCGACGGCCGTCTTCACCGAACCCAACACCGGGTCCGACCTTGGCGCGCTCCG
>JAFIEN010000035.1 GCA_020832515.1 Rubellimicrobium sp.
CGGGCCTCCGGCCCTCCCCCCGGAGTATTTCGACCAAAGCGAAAGGGAAAGAGGGTGGGCGGGATCGGGTCGGGCGAAGGCAGCCCGGTTCAGCCGCGAAAGCCGGTGGCGACAACGAATTTTTCCGAACTGTCGGAGCGCGAGGCAGGCGGCTTGACGTTCACCACCTTCTCGAAGCGCAGCTTGAGTTGCGACTGAAGGCCTGCTTCGGCACCGCCCGCCAGCACCTTGGCGACGAAGGTGCCGCCCGGTGTCAGCACGTCGAAGGCCAGTTCGGCCGCCGCCTCGCACAGCGCCACGATCCGCAGGTGATCGGTCTGCCGGTGGCCCGAGGCCGAGGCCGCCATGTCCGACATCACCACATCCGCCGGGCCGCCCAGCCAGCCCTTGACCAGATCGGCGGCACCATCGGCCATGAAATCGAGCTGGTGGATCTCGGCCCCCGGGACCGGGTCCACCGCCTGCAGGTCGATCCCGATGATGCGCCCGACAGGCTTGCCCTTCTTTTCGCCAAGCGCGTTGATGCGGGGGACGGCGACCTGCAGCCAGCCGCCCGGCGCGCAGCCCAGGTCCACCACCTGCGCGCCGGGTCTGAGGAAGCCGAACCTTTCGTCAAGCTCCATGATCTTGTAGGCGGCGCGGCCGCGGAAGCCATCGGCTCGGGCGCGCTGGACGTAAGGGTCGTTCAGCTGGCGTTCGAGCCAGAGGGTCGAGGACAGCTTGCGGCCCTTCGCGGTCTTGACCTTCACGGTCAGATCGCGCCGGCCACGGCCCGAGGTCCCCTTCTTGACTGGCGGCTTGGTCATGGATGGGGGGCTATCGGGGTGCCGCGGATTTGGCAAGCCCGTGCCGCAGCCCGGAGGGTCAGGACGCGTCCAACGCCGCCATGACGGCATCGATATCGACGCGGACGGCGTAGTGGTAGCGGGCCGTCAGGCGCCTGGGCAGTTGCAGCGTGCGCACCCAGAGGGGGATCTCGGCCTTCGGCAGGGGGGCCTCGGCCGGGACCACGACATGGTCGAGATCGCGTGCGGCACAGGCGAGGTCCATCCACGGCTCGCGCACCGGATCGGGCCGGATCTCGATGACCCGGGTGCCGGGTGCGACGAACATCAGGTTCGCCAGCGCCGCGCCGCTGGGGCCGAGGATGACCGGGGCCCCCGCCATGGCCGCCGCCTGATCGGCCACCCGCATCCGGCCGGGGCGCAGGATGCGGACGCCGCGGTCGGCAAGCGCCGCCTCGAGTGCGCGTTCGTTGACCATGACCCGCCCCGTCAGACCGCGCCGGCTGAGGTAGACGGGGGGGCCGTCCGACGTGGCACCTGCGGCAAGCCGGGCACCAAGGGCCTGCGAGAGGGCGGCGTTGCGGTGCAGGTAATGGTTCTGCGCCGTGGTCAGGATCAGTTCCTCGACCAGGATCACATCGTCTCGTGCCTCGCGCGGGGCGCGGCTGATGCCGGCGCGCCGGATCAGATCGCGCTGCCAGCGGTCGAGGAAGGGGGCGATCGGCGTGAAGCGCTCGAGAAGGCCGATGCGGTCGGCCCAGTAGAGCGCGGGCAGCGCGTCGAACATGAAATGCCCGTAGTTCACGTCGGCGCCGGCATTCATCCAGACCATCGCACGCGGCAGCCGCGAGGTCGCCTCGCGCGGCAGGAAGCGGGGGCCGGTGGCGGTGCGTTGAATGCCCCAGAGCCTGCGGAACTTCTCGCGCGAGAGGCGCCCGCCCAGCTCTGTCGCCTGCACGACGCGTCCGTCGGGGCCCATGACGATGCCGCGCCCCGGCCAGACCACCGCGTTGCGAAGATGCACCAGCACCACATCGCCCGCCGGATGGCCCTGGACCATGCCGGGGGGCTCGATCTCGGCCCAGTGGCCGGTGCCCGGCTCACCCGCCGGGGGAGCCTCGCCGCGCATCAGGCGGTCGACAAGGTCGGGCATCGGCACGAAGGCGGTCCGTTCGGGAAGGCATTCCGCGCGCAGCTGGATCGGGATCATGCGGGCGTCCTTCTTGCGAGGCCGAACAGTTGGTTGTCGCAGGCGTTGCGTTCGGCAAGGAAGGCCTGCATCTCGGGCGTGCGGAAGACGGCGCGGTCGAAGGGCGCGCGGCTTTGGTTCAGGCGGGCCATGGGCGGCGGCTCGAGCCCGGTCAGCGCGCGATAGGCGGGGGCAAGGTCATGGCCGATGCCGATGCCGGCATGATCCGCCAGCCGTTCGGCGATCCGCGCCTCGTCCCAGTCATGCCACCAGTCGGGATGATCCGGCCTGGGCGGGGCATCGAGCAGATAGGTCGACTGCAGGTTCAGGAAAAGCGACCAGTGCTCGGACAGGATGGGGATGATCGCGCGGGGATCGGCATTGTCGGTCGCCCGGATCCGGCGCGAGAGGGCGCGGGCGAATGGCCCGTAACGGAAGTAGCGCCAGGGGCCACGGGCGAAGATCTCGATCCACCACTGGTAATGCGAGGCGACCTGATCGGTCGGATCGCGCAGAAGCGAGACATAACGGGCCGGACGGCCGATCCGGGCCATGTGGCCGTCGAACATCTGACGTGTCAGATGGCCGCTGACCCAGTCGGAGCGCGCAAGGAGGCGGTCCAGGAGGGCCGGTTGGCCGGCATGGAGCTCGAGATGGGAACAGCCCCCGGCAAGGGCGCGCGAGAGCCAGCGTCCGCCGACGGAATTGTCGATGACCGCCCGGGGCAGGACGCGGCGGGCACCGGCCCAGACCCGCGGCATGCGGCGGGCGGCATGGTGGCGCAGCAGAAGGCTGTTGAGCGTGCTGCCGGCGGTCTTGGGGATATGGATGAAGATGTCGAGCGGATCGCGCCGGAACTGTGCTTCGGTCAATTGCATGAGCGCGGGGGCCAGGTCAGGGATGGGGGCGGTATGGGGCGGCGACAGTCGAGTTCGTCCGTGTGATAGGCAAGCGGGTGACGCGCCGCAAGCCGCTCGGAGCGAGCGGTATGCCGGGAGGTGGCCGGTGTGGCGCAAGGGGTGGTGGGGTCATGGGGCGTCATGCCCTTGCCGGGGACTTGGGAGGGGCGGAAATTTGGCCAAATTTCCGCGGGGGGGGGGGGGGGGGGGGGTGGGGTGTGGGGGGGGGGGTCTGGTGGGTGTCGGGGGGTTGGGGGGTTTTTGGGGGGGGGTTTATTTTTCCAAAAGGGGGGGGGGGGGGCTCTGCCCCCCGGCCTGCGGCCTCCCCCCGGGATATTTGGAAACGAAAGATGCGGAAGGGGCCTTGTCATGGCAAGCTCTGGCCCTTTTGTGAGGCGGGCGGTAAGGACGCAGCCGGAACGCAGCGAAAGGGGCAGGACGTGGCGCGGCATCTGATCACCTCGGCCATTCCCTATATCAACGGGATCAAGCATCTGGGCAATCTGGTCGGCAGCCAGTTGCCCGCCGATCTTTACGCCCGCTATCTGCGCGGGCGGGGGCATGAGGTGCTGTTTCTTTGCGCCACGGACGAACATGGCACGCCGGCCGAGCTTGCTGCGGCCAAGGCGGGCCAGCCGGTGGCGGAATACTGTGCCGAGATGCATCAGGTGCAGGCGCGGCTGGCCGAGGGGTTTCGCCTTTCCTTCGACCATTTCGGGCGGTCGTCCAGCCCCCAGAACCACCGGCTGACGCAGCATTTCGCAGGACGGCTGGCCGATGCCGGGCTGATCGAGGACGTGTCCGAGCGGCAGGTCTATTCGGTGGCCGACCGCCGCTTCCTGCCCGACCGCTATATCGAGGGGACCTGTCCGAACTGCGGCTATGACCGGGCGCGCGGGGACCAGTGCGAGAATTGCACCAAGCAGCTGGACCCGACCGACCTGATCAACCCGCGCTCGGCCATTTCGGGGTCGACCGATCTGGAGGTGCGGGAGACCAAGCATCTTTATCTGCGGCAGTCGGCCATGCGCAAACAGTTGTCGGACTGGATCGATTCAAAGGCTGACTGGCCGATCCTGACCACCTCGATCGCGAAGAAATGGCTCAACGACGGGGACGGACTGCAGGACCGCGGCATCACGCGCGACCTTGACTGGGGCGTGCCCGTCCGGCGGGGCGACCGGGACTGGCCGGGGATGGAGGGCAAGGTCTTCTACGTCTGGTTCGACGCGCCCATCGAATACATCGCCTGCGCGCAGGAATGGCAGGACGCCGGCAAGGGTGCGGACTGGGAGCGCTGGTGGCGCACCGACAAGGGTGCGGACGACGTGCGCTATACCCAGTTCATGGGCAAGGACAACGTGCCCTTCCATACGCTGTCCTTCCCGGTCACGATCATGGGGTCGGGCGAGCCGTGGAAGCTGGTCGATTACATCAAGTCGTTCAACTACCTCAATTACGACGGCGGCCAGTTCTCGACCAGCCAGGGCCGGGGCGTATTCATGGATCAGGCCCTGTCGATCCTGCCCGCGGATTACTGGCGCTGGTGGCTTCTGTCGCATGCGCCCGAGACGGCGGACAGCGAATTCACCTGGGAGAATTTCCAGGCCAGCGTGAACAAGGACCTGGCCGATGTCCTGGGCAATTTCGTCAGCCGCGTGACCAAGTTCTGCCGGTCGAAATTCGGCGAGGCGGTGCCCGAGGGCGGGGAATGGGGCGCGCGCGAGACGGCGTTGGTCGCCGATCTCGAGGCGCGGGTGCGGGCCTATGAGCGCCATATGGACGCAATCGAGGTGCGGAAGGCCGCGGCCGAGTTGCGCGCGATCTGGGCTGCGGGGAACGAATACCTGCAGGCAGCGGGACCATGGACCGTCATCAAGACCGACCCCGAGACCGCCGCGATGCAGACCCGGCTGGGACTGAACCTGATCCGGCTTTATGCGGTGCTGTCGGCCCCGTTCATTCCCGATGCCGCCGCCACGATGCTGGGCGCGATCGGGGCCGAGGGGGCGGGCTGGCCGGGCGATCTGGCCACGGCGCTGACGGCGCTGCCTGCGGGGCACGGGTTCGAGGTGCCCGAGGTCCTGTTCGCCAAGATCAGCGACGAGGACCGGGCCGAATGGCAGGCCAGGTTCGCGGGCGTCCGGACCTGAAGGGCGGCGCCATTGACCTGTGCCCCAAGGGTTGACCCATGGAAGCAGGATGCCAAGACTGGGGGCACCGCATTGAGAGGAGCCTTTCAGATGTCCCGTCTAGCTGCAGCCATGTTTGCCGTCGTCGCCCTTGGGCCCCAGGGCCTTGCCGCCGATCACTGGAGACAGACGGCGGATCCGCAGGTTGTCATGATGATGGAGCAGGTCAATTCCATCTATCATTTCCATTGCCAGCAGGGCAATCCGGCGGCCTGCCAGGCGCTGCCCATGATCCAGCAACTGACGCAGGAAACGCTCGATGCCTCGTGGTTCTGCGTCGCCGAGGGCAACATGAACGCCTGCCAGTATTATCAGAATTCCGCGATGCAACTATCGCAAGTCTACATGCAGCTGACCCAGGCCGGACAATCGCAAATGGGCGCCGGTTCGGGCTTCAACCCCTTGGGCGAGACGCATGCAGACCGGATGAACGCGATCCAGCAGTTCGGCCAGCAGAACATGGACAATTTCAACGACAGGATGCGGCAGATGGACCTGCAGCACGAACAGTTCATGAGCACCATCCTACAATAGCTCAGCCTTGTCGCGTCAGTCGAACCGACACGGAATCAAGCCGTCCCGCGCAAAAGTGACCGCGCCAGAGGCAGGAACGGGCGGTGCAGGCTTGCCCCGTGTTCCGGCTTCGTGCTGTTATCCTGTCGAATGCTGTTGTTTTGAAGGATCAGCCAATTGTCCCGTCTTTCCCGCCTGATCGCCGCCCTGTCCCTTGCCCTGCCCATTGGCCTTTCGGGGATATCGGCTTCGGCCCAACTGGCCTGTGGCAACGATGCTTCGGGCTTCGAGGCCTGGAAGGCCCAGTTCGCCCAGTTCGCCGCCGCCAATGGCGTGGGTCAGCGTGGCCTCGATGCGCTGGCGCAGGCGCGCTATTCCAATGAGACGATCCGGCTTGACCGCGCCGTCCAGCGCGAGACCCGCACCATCGACGAGATCTGGCGCATCCGCGGCGGCGACCAGCTGGGCCGTCAGGGCCGCGAACGCTACGCTGCAAACCGCGCCTTCTTCGATGGACTCGAGGCGCAGTTCGGCGTGCCGGGCTACTACCTGCTGGCGATCCACGGCTGGGAGACGAATTACGGTGCCGACCTGCGCTTTGTCAGCCTGCCCATCGTTTCGGCCATCACGACGGTGGCCTATGATTGCCGGCGGCCCGAACTGTTCGTTCCCCATGCGCTGGGCGCGCTGGTGCTGGTCGATCGCGGGATGCTGGCCCCCAATGCCGTCGGCGCCGGCCATGGCGAGATCGGGCATACCCAGTTCCTGCCTGGCAACGTCCTGCGCTATGGGCTTGACGGCAATGGCGACGGGCGGATCGATCTGAACGACTGGCAGGATGCCATGGCCTCGACCGCCAATTTCCTTGCGCAGAACGGCTGGCAGCGGGGTGTGGGCTATCATCAGGGCCAGCCCAATTTCGAGATGATGTTCGCATGGAACCGGGGCACGAACTACCGCCTTGGCGTGGCGCGGCTGGCCGATCTGATCCGCGGCTAGCGACCGACCCCTGACAAGCGTGCGCCGGTGGAGGGTCAGCCCTTCACCGCGCCCGAAGTCAGCGCGCCCACGATCAGCCGTTGCAAGACGACGAAGACGATCAGCGCCGGCAGGATCGACATGAGGCATGCCGCCGCCAGAAGCTGCGTGGTCGATGCGGTCGCGGCTCCCGAGAAATTGTGGATCGCGACCGAGATCGGCCATTTCGCATCCCGGCTGAGCATGATGAACGGGATCAGGAACTGCGACCAGTTCAGGATCAGGTTCAGGATGACGGCCGAGACGAGGCCTGGCGCCGCCAGCGGCAGCGTGATGCGGACGAAAGTTTCGGCGCGGCCAAGACCGTCGATGAAGGCGGCCTCTTCCAGCACCTCGGGCACCGCGTCGAAGGCGATCTTCAATAGCCAGACGGTGACCGGAACGCCCGCCGAGATGTAAAGCAGCATGGTGCCGAAGTGGGTCTCGAGCAGGCCCAGTCGGTCCATGTAGCGGTAGAGCGGGATCAAGACGACAAGGCCCGAGACCATCTGCACGGCCAGGATCCCCATCATCAGCGCGGGCCTTCCGCGAAAGCGTATGCGCGAAAAGGCATAGGCCGCGGGTGCGGCGATGGCGACGGCCCCCAGCGCGCCCAGCGTTGAAAGCTGGACCGAGTTCCACAGATAGGTGCCAAAGCCCGATTGCGTCAGCACCCGGGTGAAATTGGCCAGCGTCGGTTCCTGCGGGATGAAGCGGGCCGCGCCGAGAAACACCTCGCGCTGGGTGCGCAGCGACAGGGACAGAAGCCACAGGATCGGCGCAAGAAAGAAGGCCAGGATCGGCAGAAGGGCCGCATAGGTCGCCGCATCGGCGATCCGCGCGCCCCGGCCCCGGACCATCGTCCCGCTCATCGTCCCTCTCCACGCGGCAGGGCGGCGGCGATCCCGATGGCGGCCAGCATCGAGATCATGAGGAGCAGGATGGCCAGCACGCTACCGCCGGCAAGATCGAAGCCACGGAAAACCGTGGTGTAGGTGTGCAGCGCGAGCACCTCGGTCGCGCGGCCGGGGCCACCGCCGGTCAGCGCGATCACGACATCGAAGGTGTTGAGCGTCATCACCATGACAAGGATCGCATTGACCAGAAGTGCCGACCGCAGTTCCGGCAGGGTGATGAACCAGAACCGCTCGAGGGGCGTGGCGGCATCGACGGCGGCCGCCTCGTAAAGCGTTTCGTCAATCGTCCTCAGCGCGGCGTAAAGCAGGATCATCGAATAGGCCGTCCCCTGCCAGACAGTGGCAAGGATGACCGAAACCATGGCCATGCCGGGGTCCGACAGCCAGGCCACGGGGGGCAGGCCGATCAGCCGCAGGGTCGAGTTGACGGCGCCGAACGGCGCCTCGGAGAACAGCATCTGCCACAGCACGCCATTGGCGATGCCGGGGATCACCCAGGCGGCCAGCACGATGGTCCGCACCGCCACCATGCCCGGCAGACGGTGCCGTTCGCCCCGCACCACCAGAAGCGCGATAACAAGGCCCAGCGCCATCTGTCCCGTAACGCTTGCGACCACATAGACGCCGGTGTTGCGCAACACCGTGCCCAGCGCCGGGCTGCCCAGCATCGCGCCGAAGGCATCAAGCGAAAACCGCGCCTCGCGCCCCAGAAGCGAGGCATCGGTAAAGGCCAGCCGCAGCGCATCGAGGATCGGGATCAGGTAGAACAGAGCGATGGTCAGCCCGACCGGCAGCAGCCAGGGGAATGGTCCGCCCCGCCCCAGACGGGAACGGGGCGGGTGCGTCACCTCGGGCCGGGCCGTCACTCGGGCGCCCTATTGCCGGGCGTAGGCGGCCATCACCGCGGCGGCGGCAGCGTCGAGTGCGGTCTCGGGATCGGACGCGCCCGAGAGCACCTCGCCCAGCAGGATCTGGATCTGGTTCGAGATCTCGGGATAGATCGCCACCCCCGGACGTGCCACACCATCCTGCAGCGCCGCGACGAAGACGTCGAATTCCGGGCCGTCGAAGGCCTCGAATTCCGCGAACAGGCTGGTCTGCGTCGGCAGAAGCCGCTGGAAGGCATTGCCGGGGCCGGCATAAAGGCGGGCGATATCGGCGCAGATCGCGACCTTGCCGGGATCGTCCGACAGCGCCGCGATGGTCCAGCCGCCGGTGCCGGTCGCGCGCTGGTCGGGGGTGGGGCCGGGCAGCGGCGACACGGCCCAGTTCGCCGCCGCCTCGGCATCCAGCGTGTTCTGGATCTGGCCGAACATCCAGTTGCCACCAATGAACATCGCCGTGCTTCCGGCGGCCGCGGCAGCCAGCATGTCGTCATAGTTCGAGATCGAGGTCACGCGCCGGGGGGCGGCGCCGCTGTCCACCAGATCGGCATAGAACTGCACGGCGGTCAGGAACTTTTCGCGGTTGTCACCCTCGAAGAAGACGGGCGTGCCGGCCTCGTCCACCAGTTCGCCCCCTTGCGCCCAGAAATGCGCCAGCCAGTCGAAGGCCGTCGCCTCGTCGCGTCCGGCGTTGAACAAAAGCCCCTCGAACCCCGCCTCGACCGAGGCAAGGCCCGCGGCCTGCAGCTCGTCCCAGGTTTCGGGCGCGTCGGGGATGACGCTGGTGTCGCGGTAAAGGACGCGCAGGTCGGTGAACCACCAATGCGCAAGGACATTGCCTTCGGCATCGGTGATGCCCTCGCGCACGAAGGGGAAGAAATCGGCCAGTTCCTCTTCGGTATAGAAGTCGTTCATCGGCGCAAGGACACCGGCCGTCTTGAATGCCGCCAGTTGAGAACTGTCGACCATCGCACAGTCGGGGCCGCGCCCGGCAAGCGATTGTTCGATGATGCGCGCCTGTTCCTGGGCGATGGCGCCGGTCTGAAGCTGTGTCTCGATCCGCCAGCCGGGATGCTGCAGGATCATGTCGGTGAAGAACCCGGCAAATGCCTCGGCGGTGGCCGGATCCGAGCTGTAGAGGTCGAAGGCGGTCAGGCGAAAGGTCAGCACATTCCCGGCATCGGCCGGACCTACACGGTCACGGGTGACAAGATCGCCGCTCTGAGCCGTTGCGGCGCCGCCCGCAAGGGCAACGGCAAGGGCAAGGGTCGAGGCGAAGGCGGGGGCGGTCGGTCGCAGGGTCATCGAAATCTCCTTCTGGTGTCGTCAGGTCGCGCCGATCACAGCGTCGGTCGCAGGGTCGATCAGGATCGCGCGGGCAAGGTCGAAGCGAAACGTCACCCGTTCGCCCGGACGGGGGATGGGGCCGGCGGTCAGCCGCGCGCAGGCGGCGGTCTGGCCAAGGTCGAAATGGACCAGCGTCTCGACCCCCAGCGGCTCGACCAGCTGGACGGGCACGACAGGCCCCGCGCCGTCAGGGCCGGGCGCGATGTCTTCGGGACGCAGGCCCAGAATGACCGGCCGGCCGGCATGCCCGCGCCAAAGGGTCTGGCGCGCCTCGGGCAGGGGCAGGTCGGTGCCGTCGGCAAGACGCAGCGCCGTGCCCGCCTCGTTCAGATCCGCGGGAAAGAGGTTCATGCCGGGCGAGCCGATGAACTCGGCCACGAAGCGGGTGCGGGGGTGACGATAGACCTCCATCGGCGGACCCACCTGTTCGATCCGGCCCTTGTTCATCACCACGACGCGGTCGGCCATCGTCATCGCCTCGGTCTGGTCATGGGTGACGTAGATCGTCGTCGTCGGTACCCGCGCATGCAGGCGCCGGATCTCGGCCCGCATCTGCAGGCGCAGCCGCGCATCGAGGTTCGAGAGCGGCTCGTCGAACAGGAACACCGCCGGGTCGCGCACGATGGCCCGGCCCATTGCCACGCGCTGCTTCTGCCCGCCTGACAGCGCGCCGGGCTTGCGGTCCAGAAGCGGCTCGATCTCGAGCATCCGGGCGGCCTCCCGTACGGCGCGGTCGCGATCGGGCCGCGACAGGCGCTTGCGGCGAAGCCCGAAGCCGATGTTCTGGGCCACTGTCAGATGCGGATAAAGCGCGTAGTTCTGGAACACCATCGCCACATTCCGTTCGGCGGGGGTCAGGTCGTTTGCGCGATTGCCGCCAATGCGCAACTCGCCCCGCGTGATCTGTTCAAGCCCCGCAACCATGCGCAGCGTGGTCGACTTGCCGCAGCCCGAAGGGCCGACCAGCACCACGAATTCGTGGTCGGCCACGGCAAGATCAAGATCCCTGACCGCAGCGATGTCACCATAGGTCCTGGTCAAACCCATGCAGTGGACATCGGCCATGCGCGTCTTCCTTCCGCCCGCTTGTCCCGCATTCCCGTCGCAGCACCGTCCGCCATGCCCCGTCTGACCGTCATTAACCTGTTGCGCAACCCTCGCAGATCAAGACCGGGGTTGAGCGGGGGCGGGTTTCATGTCCATCTGCCCGCCATCGAGCAGGATCACGCCATGCCCCCGACCACGGCCCAGGACGACACCCCGATCCGGCAGGAGATCATCGACACCTGCCGCGCGATGAATGCCACGGGCCTCAATCAGGGGACATCGGGCAACATCTCGGTGCGCGCGGGCGAGGGCCTGCTGATCACGCCCAGCGCCCTGCCCTACGACCGGATGGAGCCTGCCGACATCGTGTGGATGGATTTCGACGGCCGGGCCGAGGGGCATCGCGCGCCCTCGTCCGAATGGCGGTTCCACCTCGACATCCTGCGCGCGCGGCCCGAGGTGGGCGCGGTCGTCCATGCTCATCCCACGGCCTGCACGACGCTGGCGATCATGGGCCGCCCGATCCCCGCGATCCACTACATGATCGCCGCAGCCGGCGGCCCGGACATCCGCTGCGCGCCCTATGCCACCTTCGGCACCGAGGCGCTTTCGCATTACGCGCTGGCCGCACTCGAGGGGCGGTCGGCCTGCCTTCTGGCCCATCACGGCATGATCGCCACGGGGGCCACACTGGCCCGCGCCTTCTGGCTTGCGACCGAGGTCGAGGTTCTGGCCCGCCAATACCTCGGCTGCCTGCCCTTCGGCGATCCGCCGCTTCTGCCCCAAGAGGAAATCGAGCGCGTGCTTGCGCGAATGGCGGGCTATGGGCACGGCGACTGACCCGCTGCAAGCGCCGGTCAGGCACCGGATGCAGCGTCACGCCTTCTGCGGATACGGCCGAACAGGGGTCGAGGCGCGTGGCAGGGGGCCGACAAAGGCCTCGAGCAGCTGGTAGCAAGCCTCGCGCCCTTCGGCTCCGCCCAGCATCGACGGGTCGATCCCACGTTCCAGCCAAAGCCCGTCGATCAGCGCGATCACCATCACGGCCAGACGGTCGGCATCGACCGCCCTGCCCCGCGCTGCGGCCTCGCGCCGGATGACATTGGCGACGCGAGCGCGGTAGGTCAGGTAATGGCGGCGATGCTCGGCCAGAAGGGCGGGATTGGTCTGCACCTCGCCCCAGAGGGCAAGCCAGGCATTCAGATTGGCATCCTCGATCAGATGTTCGCGGGCCAGGATGTCGATCATCCCGGCAAGGTCGATCGTCGCTTCCTCGTCGGGGCCAAGCCGGGAGAGAAGACTGGAATACATCTCGGCATAGACGGCGGCCAGAAGCCCGTCCTTCGAGCCGAAGTGATGCGCAATCAGGCTGCGCGACACGCCCGCCTCGGCCGAGATGCTGTCGACGGTGAAGTCACGGATGCCCCCGCGCGCAAGGCAGGCCATGCCCGCCTCGATCAGCATGGCGCGGCGGGCATCGCCGGTGAAGCGCCGGTAGCGCGGCTGTCGTTTCGCCTGGCTCACGGCGCTCCTCTTTGTGCCGGGGACGGACCCCAAGGACCCGGCCCCGCCTGATCGGTCAGACCTTGCGGAAACGGGCCGGGTCGGGATGGCCGTCGGCAAGGACCATCGGTTCGATATCCTCGTCGTGGATGGCTACATAGGGCTCGAAGGTGATGAAGACAAAGCCCCCCGACATTTCCATCAGATCCTCCATCCGGTTGAACATCCGGGTGCGCTCATCCGGGTCGGCCTCAAGCTGGACGGCGTAGTAAAGCTCCTCGAACTCGGGGCTGTCGAATTGCGACCAGTTCCAGTAGCCGATCTGGTCGGGCAGGAACCAGACAAGGTTCTCGGTCGGCTCGACGCCGCCGGCAAAGCTCATCAGCACCAGTTCGATGTTCATCCAGTCGTCGCCGTCCTTGTCGCCCAGCGACCAGTAGACGGCATCTTCCGAGGGGATGATCTCGATATTGATCCCCGCCTCGCCCAGCGAAGCCTGGATGATCTGCGCCGTGGTGACCGAATTGGAATCGCTCAAGCAATGCAGCGTCAGCGTGATCCCCTCGGCCCCCGCCTCGGCCAGAAGCTCGCGCGCGCGGGCCACGTCGCGGGTGGCGATGATGTTGCTGTCCCGCGCGAAGGGCGAAGTTGGCGGGATCACGCCCGCACCCCGTTCCGCCGCACCGTCATAGGCCCCCATCAGCACCGAATCCGCGTCAAAGGCATGCTGGATCGCCTCGCGCACGCGGGCATCCTGCAACTGCGGCGAGGCCATGTTGATCGTCATCCAGGTATAGCTGGGTGACGGCGCCTCGATCACGGTGGACCCCGCCACCGGGTTCTGCCGCAACTGGCGCAGCGAGGACACGCCCAGCCGCGAGAAGCTGTAGGAGCGCGCCTCATAGGCCAGAAGGGCCGCCTGATCGTCGGGCACGATCAGGATCTCGATCCGGTCGAAATCCGTGGCCTCGCCCGTCCAGTCGGGATTGGCGCGCAGGACGATGCGCTGGTTCTGTTCCCAGCTGTCCATCAGGAAGGGCCCGCATTCGGCGGGGCTTTCGGTGGTGTAGAAGCCGCCCACGCCCTCGACCGCCTCGCGGCTCAGGATATGGCCCGCGTAATAGGGCAGCGCCACGATCTCGAACGGGGAAAAGGCATCGGTGAGGCGGATCACGCCCGACAGCTCGCCCGTCACCTCGACATGGTCGAGCATGTCGAACTGATAGGACCAGGCGCTGTCGGAATGGGCGATCCGCTCGAAGGAATATTTCACGTCCTCGGCCGTCACCTTGCCGAAGCCGTTGGTCCAGGTGATCCCGTCGCGCAGCCGGAAGGACAGCGCATCGGGGGCGATCCATTCCATTTCCTCGGCGGCATGAAGCGTCAGCGGATTGCCCGCGCGCATGTCGCCGATCCGCTTGAGCGTCACCTGCGTGCAGCGCGGGATCACGTCGTCAAGGCCGCCGATCATGCTGTAGGGGTCCAGCACCTGAAAATCGCTGTCCATGCGCATGCGCAGCGTGCCGCCCTCGGCGGACCATGCGAAGCGGGGGGCAGTGGCAAGACCCGCGAACATCGCGCCCCCCGCCTTCAGGAGTTTCCTGCGATCTGTTGTCCATGTCATGGTATCGTCTCCCTGATTGGTTGGCTGGTCATGGTCTCGGCAAAATGGCAGGCGGCCTCGCGGCCGGGGGCCAGCGGGCGCAAGGTGGGGGTCTCGGCCCGGCAGCGGTCTTGCGCGAAGGGGCAGCGCGAGGCGAAGCCGCAGCCCCTTGGCCGGGCGATCAGGCTGGGGATCTCTCCGGTGATGGCCGGATGGTCGCGGCGCTTGCGGGGATCTGGGTTCGGCTCGGCGGCGATCAGGCCTTGCGTGTAGGGGTGAGCCGGACGGGCCAGCACCTGATCCGTCGGCCCGGTCTCGACCAGGCGGCCGAGGTAAAGGACGGCGATCCGGTCCGAGACATGCCGCACCATGGCAAGGTTGTGCGAGATCAGGACCAGCGCCAGCCCAAGGTCGCGGCGCAGATCGGCCAGAAGGTTCAGGATCTCGCCCTGAACCGACACGTCAAGGCCCGCGGTCGGCTCATCCGCCACCAGAAGCGCAGGATCAAGCGCAAGCGCGCGCGCGACCGAGACGCGCCGCGCCTGCCCGCCCGACAGTTCATGCGGGAAACGGGCGGCCATTTCCGGCGCAAGCCCCACCTTCGCCAGCATCCGTCCTGCCGTGGCCCGGTCGCGGGGGCGGCGGTGGATCGCCAAAGGCTCGATCACGGCATTGCCCACCGAGACACGGGGGCTGAGCGATCCGCGCGCATCCTGAAACAGCATCGCGGCCTCTGTCCGCAGGCGGCGGCGGCAGGCGGGGTCGGACAGGGGCTGTCCCCGGAACTCGAGCACCCCGGCCGACACGGGCAGCAGCCCGATCATCGCGCGGGCCAGAGTCGTCTTGCCCGACCCGCTTTCGCCAACCAGCGCCAGCGTCTCGCCCTTGTCCACCGACAGCGTGATGCCCGACAGGATGTTGAGCTGCCTGCGCGCAAGGAACCCGCCGGGCAGCGGCAGGTCGATCGCCACATCCCGCGCGCCCAGGACCGCCGTCATGGCGACACCCGGTGACAAAGCGCGCTCCGGCGGGGGCCAAGCACCACGCGCGGGGGCGCTTCGGTCCGGCATTGCGGCAGGGCGGCGGGGCAGCGGGGCGCGAAGGCGCAGCCCTTCGGCACGGGGCGGCGCAAGGGCGGCGGGCGGCCGGGGATGGTGGGCAGGCGCGCGGCCCGGCCCGGGATGGCGGCCGGATCGCAGGCGATCAGGGCCTGGGTATAGGGATGGGCGGGGGCGTGGTGGATGTCATCGACCGGCCCCTCCTCGACGATCTGGCCACCATACATGACATGGACGCGGTCGCAGATCTCGCCCACCACGCCAAGGTGATGGGTGATGATGACGATGGCGCCCGCGTGATCGGTGCGCAGTCGCCGCAGAAGATGCAGGATCTGCGCCTCCATCGTCACGTCCAGCGCGGTCGTGGGCTCGTCCGCCACCAGAAGGCGCGGGGTCAGCAGAAGCGCCGCCGCAATCGCTGCGCGCTGGCGCATGCCGCCCGACAATTCGTGCGGAAAGCGGCGCAGGCAGGCGGCGGGATCGCTGATGCCCACCTCGGCCAGCATCGCCTCGGCCCGCGCGGCCTTGTCGGCGCGGCTCAGATCCTTCAGGTGGTGCTGGAAATCGACCAGTTGCCGCCCGATCGTCAGCACCGGGTTGAAGGCCTGCATCGGATCCTGCAGCACCATCGCCACCCCCGGCCCCCGCAGCCGCCTGCGCCCCGCCTCGGGCAGGGTCAGAAGGTCCGTCCCCTCGATCCTGACCGCACCCTTGGTGATCCGCGCATTGTCCGGCAAAAGCCCGTTCAACACGGCAGCCAGCGTGGACTTGCCCGACCCGCTTTCGCCGACGATCCCCACCACCTCGCCCGCCTCGACCGTCAGCGAGACATCGCGCAACGCCTCGACCACCACCCCATCCGAGGCATAGGTCAGCGACAGGTCGGTCACCTCAAGCAGGCTCATCGCGGCCCCCCGAAGCGGCGGAAGCGGGGATCGAGCGCATCGCGCAGCCCTTCACCCAGAAAGGTGAAGCCCAGCGTCGACAGCACCAGCGGGATCCCCGCCACGATCACCATATGCGGGGCCGAGCGCAGCGAGACATAGCCGTCGTTCAGGATATTGCCCCAGGACGGCTCGGGCGGGCGCACGCCGAAGCCAAGGTAGCTCAGCCCCGCTTCCAGCATGATGACGACCGGAATATCCATCGACAGCACGATCAGCAGCGGCCCCACCACATTCGGCGCGACATGCACGCCAAGGATGCGAAAGGCCGAGGCACCCATAGTGCGTTCGGCCTGAATATAATCGCTTTCGCGCATCGACAGCGTCTGCGCCCGGATCAGGCGCGCGTAATAGGGGACCGAGATCAGCACGACGACAAGGATCAGCGTCTCTTTCCCCGGCCCCAGCACGGTGATCACGGCAAGCGCGAACAGGATCATCGGCAGGGTCGAGAAACTGTCGAAGATCAGCACGAGCACCGCATCAAGCCAGCGCGGCCCGTAGCCCGCGATCATGCCAAGCACGATGCCCAGGACCGCCGAAACCCCTGTGGCCACCAGCGCGATGTAAAGCGCCGTCCGCGACCCCCAGATCAACCGCGACAGCAGATCGCGGCCCAACTGGTCGGTCCCGGCCCAATGCTGCCAGCTGGGCGGCTGAAACTTGTTCATCACGTTCAGCGCCATCGGATCATAGGGCGCGATCCAGGGCGCGAAGATCGCCATGAGAAGGAACGCAGCCACCAGCACCGCCCCTGTCACCCCCATCGGATCGCGCAGGAAGGCCCGCAGGCCCGCGCCGCGCACAACGAAAGGGGCCTCCTCGGTTGCCTCTTCGCGGGCCGGCTCCGCCACGCCCGGCAATGCGTCAGGACCGGAGGACATCGCGCACCCTCGGATCCAGCCGGGCGATCACCAGATCGGCGGCGGTGACGACGAACAGGTAGAAGGCCGTCATGAACAGGACCGTACCCATCACGACCGGATAATTCCGGTTGCTGACAGCATTCGTGGCCAGCGTCCCTATGCCGGGCCGCGAAAAGACCGCCTCGACGAAAACCGCACTCGACAGGATCGACCCCAGCCCCATCGCCAGAACCGCCACGGTCGGGATCAGCGCCAGCCGCAAGGCATAGGTCAGGACCACCCGCCGCTCGGACAGGCCGAAGGACCGCGCCATGCGGATATGCTCGGCCGCCAGCACCTCGAGCATCGAAGCACGCACCAGCCGCGCGAGATACCCCACCCAGGTGATCCCGATGGCGAAGGAGGGCAGGATCAGCGCCCGGATCTGGCTGCCGATATCCCCCTTCTCGCCCGCGCCGATGGCCGGAAGCCAGCCCAGCCAGACCGAAAAGATGAGCAGCGAATAAAGCGCTATCACGAAGGACGGCACCGCGATCATGCTGACCGACAGAACACCCAGCAGCCGGTCGACGAAGGTCCCGCGCCAGACCACGGCAACGCAACCCAGCGCCACCCCCAGAACCAGCGCCCAGCCCAGCGACACAAGGCCAAGGATCAGCGTATTGGGAAAGACGTCGAGGATCATCTCGAGCACGGGCCGGCGCGACCAGACGTCATAGCCCAGATCGCCCCGCGCCGCATTGGCGAAAAAGTTGGCCACCTGCACATGCAGCGGCTGGTCCAGCCCCATCCTCTCGGTCAGTTGCGCCCGAAGCTCGGGCGAGGCGCGCGGCCCAAGTGCTACCCCTGCCGGATCGCCCGGCACGACGAAGACCATCGAGAACAGGCCCAGCATCACCACGAACAGGATCAGAAAGGCCAGGCCAATCCGCTTGATCGCGTAGCTCAGCACTGGATCGCGAAGCCCCTCACCGGTGCGACAGGGTCACAGATGATCACGCGGGATCCTCTCGTTCCAGTCGCGGGAAAAGACCAGCTCGTCCTTCTCATAGATGCGCAGTTCGGTGGTGATGATGAAATCCTCGGCATCGCAGGTCATCAAGCCCCGGCTTTCGTGGCGGATGGTGGTGTCCGGGCGTTCGATCTCGACGGTATATCCGGCCTCCATCGCGGCCGAGAGCGGATCGCCGTCGATGATGCGGTAGCGGGCATAGCCGTCCGAAGAATGTGTCTGGTTGATATCCTCCATCACCTTCTTCGAGGTCCAGCGCGGGAAATCCACCACGATCTCGCCCGACAGAAGATCGCGCACCACCTTGCGGGGATGGGATTTCTCCATCGTCAGATAGCGTGAGGGCGTCTGGGGTGCGGTCTCGGGCGGATCGAATTCCCGCAAGGTCGCATCCTCGGGCCGGGGCGGGCGGACCGGCAGATCCAGCCGGCTGCCCCCGCAATCCACCGTCAGCGTGACCAGCTCGGGCGAGGGCCAGGCGATCGGCCAGTAGGTCGTGGACAGCGATACCGCGATCCGGTGCCCGGCGGGGAAGGCATGGGCGATGTCGTCCATCTCGATGAAGGCCTCGGTCATCTCGCCGGGCACCAGCTTTTCGGGAAACTCATGGCTGTTGCGATGGGTCAGGTTCAGAAGCCCGATCCCCACACGGGTGGACGCGCCCGAGGGCGCCACATCGTTCAGCCGCGCCGCGACCAGCGCCACGGGCTTGTCCGAGTCGAACCGCAGATGGATATGCGGCGCGCCCAGGATCTCGACCGGCTCGGTCAGCGGTTCGCTCAGGAAGACCAGCGACCCGCCGTCATCCTCGCGCTGGTCGACGGCCCAGTCGGCATCCTCGCCATAGCGCCCGACCTCGCCGGCGGCCATGCCGACCCAGAGGGGCGAACAGACCGTCCGCTCGCCGGCCACGGCCGGGCCGCCAAGGCTGCCGTCGGCATTCAGGCCCATCCGCCGGAAGGGGATGCGGGGTGAGGGCCATTCATCCTCGCCCACCCAGCGCCCGGGGCGTTCGAGGTAGCAGGTCTTCGGCGGCACCGAGTCCTGCATCCAGGCGCGGTAGAGCGGCTCATCCATGATGCCGGTGTCGCGGCCCTTCATCCAGTGATCGAACCAGCGGACCGCCTCCTGCAGCCAGCCGATGGCGGGTTCGACCGCCACATCATGCGGATAGGAGTGCGCCCAGGGGCCGATCAGGCCCCGCACCGGCACATCGAGGCCCGCAAGCAAGCGCGGCACACTTTCGGAATAATTGTCGGCCCAGCCCGAGACGGCATAGACCGGCACCTTGATGCGGCTGAACTCCTCGCAGACCGAGCCCTGCTTCCAGTACTCGTCGCGCCGCTGATGGCGCAGCCAGGTCAGGATCCAGGGGGTATTGTGCTCGTAGCGCGCCTTCCACATGTCGCGCCAGGCCTCGCCCACGATCTCGGGGTCGGGGGGCAGGTCGTTATGGGCGAACATGGTCGCCGACCAGTCGAAATCGTCCTTCGACAGGCACCCGCCGACGCGGTGGATATCGGTCGCGAACCGGTCATCGGTCGAGCCCACGGTGATGATCGTCTTCAGCGCCGGCGGCTGGCGCGCGGCGATCTGCAACCCGTTGAAGCCCCCCCAGGAGATGCCGATCATCGCCAGTTGCCCGTCGCACCAGTCCTGATCCGCGATCCAGGCGATGGCGTCGCAGCCGTCCTGCTGCTCTTGCGGGGTATACTCGTCGTCGATCAGCCCCTCGCTGTCGCCGGTCCCGCGGATATCCAGCCGGATCGCGGCATAGCCATGGCCCGCGAAATACCAGTGCAGCCCCTGATCGCGCGTCCGCGTCCCGTCGCGCTTGCGATAGGGCAGGTATTCCAGGATCGCGGGCACGGGGCCGGCATCCTCGGGCAGCCAGACCTTGGCGGCGAGCCGCGTGCCATCGGGCAGCGGGATCCAGAGGTTCTCGATCACCTTGACCTTGAAAGGATAGTCTGTCCGCGTCTGGATCATGGCCGCCCCCTGTCTCTTGCTGAACAGGATTACAGGAAAGTTCCAATCTGGCGACTCTTTTTTGACGCGGTCCCCGCCGGAGAGGGTGCGGGGGGGGGGGGGGGGGGGGGGGGGGGGGGG
>JAFIEN010000036.1 GCA_020832515.1 Rubellimicrobium sp.
CCGCCCAGATAGGCCAGAACCGCCTCGTTTCAGTTGGGCAGGACAAAGGCCACCACATCCGTCTCGCCCACCCCGAGTGCGCGGAACAGGTTCGCCGTCCGCGCCGTCTGTTCCGCCAGTTCCGACCAGCTGAGCGTTTCCGTCCTGTCGCCCGGGCCGGACAGAAGCTGAAAGCTGATCGCGGGCTGCGCGCGATGGGTTGCGGCGGTGCGCGACAGAAGGCCCCATACCGTGACGGGCAGGTCGCGGTCTGCCCATGCGGCCTCGGCCTCGAGCGCGTCGCGATCCGCGACAGTGGCATAGGTCATGCACGCTCTCCTGCCATTGCCGGAGTTTCCTCCTCCTCCGATCGTTGGAGGATGGCGCTGCTCCCATGCCTTTGCAACAGCGTTGCGAGGCGTTGCGCGCTGCTGTGGCCGGGCTGCGTTCCGGCGGTTCGCGCTGCGGCCGGCGCCCTTGCGGATGGCCGGCTTCATGCGGCCGGGTTGCAACAGGTCGAGGGCCGGAACGGGGCTGTCCCAGGCTTCGCCCAGAAGCTCGCGCCGCTCGGCCCGGCTCTGCGGGGCGATCGCCTTGCGGGCGAAGCGGCCGGGCAGGCGCGATTCGGCGGCAAGCGCCCCGGCCCCGCCGCTCAGCCGCAAGGCAAGCGCGCCCGAGGGCAGCCAAGGCGCCTTCCCCGGACATCCGGGTTTCATGAACCCGAAGTCTGTCCTCGGTGAGACGGATCCCCCGGCCCGCTACTCGGCCGCCATCCCTTCGGTGAACTGCAGCCGCGCAAGCCGCGCGTAAAGCCCGCCTTCGGCCACCAGCGCCTCATGCGTGCCGGTGGCGACGATCCGGCCGCCCTCGAAGACGATGATCCGGTCGGCCTGTTTCACCGTGGCCAGACGATGCGCCACGATCAGCGTGGTGCGGTCGCGGGCCAGCCTTTCCACCGCCGTCTGCACCGCCCGTTCGCTTTCGGCGTCAAGCGCGCTTGTCGCTTCGTCCAGCAGCAGGACCGGCGCATCGCGCAGGATCGCGCGGGCGATGGCGATGCGCTGTTTCTGCCCGCCCGACAGCATGACACCGCGTTCGCCGACATAGCTGTCATAGCCATCGGGCAGGGCGGTCAGGAAATCATGCGCGGCGGCGGCGCGGGCGGCCTCCTTGACCTCGGCATCCGTCGCCTCGGGCCGGCCGAAGCGGATGTTCTCGCGCGCGGTGGTGGCGAAGATCACCGGATCCTGCGGCACCAGCGCGATCAGGCGGCGGAACTCGGCCCGGGTCATCTCGCGCAGGTCGACCCCGCCCAGCCGGATCGCGCCCGACTGGGGATCGTAGAAGCGCAGCAGAAGCTGGATCACGGTGCTCTTGCCCGCGCCCGAGGGGCCGACAAGGGCGACCGTCTCGCCGGGTTCGATGATCAGGCTCACGTGATCGAGGGCCGAAACTCCGCGACGGGCGGGGTATTCGAAGCAGACATCCTCGAACGCGATCCGGCCCCGTCGCAGATCCGGCGCGGGATGGGCGGTCGCGGGATCCGCGACGTCGTCTTCGGCCTGCAGCAATTCGACAAGACGCTCGGTCGCGCCTGCAGCACGCTGCAATTCGCCCCAGACCTCGCTCAGCGCGGCGACGCCGCCGGCCACGATCACGGCATAGATGACGAACTGCACCAGCTCGCCCACCGTCATCGCCCCCGAGCGCACGTCATGCGCGCCGACCCACAGGACGCCGACGATGCCGGCAAAGACCAGAAAGATAACGATGGCCGTCATCGCCGCGCGCACCCCGATCCGCTTGCGCGCGGCGATGAAGCTCTTCTCGGTCACATCGGCAAAGGCCGCGCGGCTTGGGGTTTCATGGGTGAATGCCTGCACCGTCTGCGCCGCCAGCAGGGCCTCGGAGGCCGAACCCGAGGACGAGGCGATCCAGTCCTGATTCTCGCGGCTGAGCACGCGCAGGCGCCGGCCCAGCACGATGATCGGCACGATCACGGCGGGCACGATCAGCAGCACCATCCCGGTCAGTTTGGCCGACGTCACGGTCAACAGGATCAATCCCCCCGCCAGCGTCAGCAGGTTGCGCAGCGCGATCGAGGCAGAAGAGCCCACGACCGACAGGACCAGCGTGGTATCGGTGGTGATCCGGCTCAGCACCTCGCCGGTCATGATGCGTTCAAAGAAGGCGGGGCTCATGCCGATCATGCGGTCGAAGACGGCCTTGCGCAGATCGGCCACCACCCGCTCGCCCAGCCGGGTGACAAGGTAGTAGCGCAGCGCCGATCCCACGGCCAGAAGCGCGGCGATGCCCAAGGCGCCAAGGAAATAGCGGTCCAGCAGGACGACATCGCCCGCCTCGAAACTGTCCACGACCCGCCGCACCGCCAGTGGCAGAAGTAGCGAGACGACGGCCGTGCCGGTCAGCGCGACAAGCGCTGCCACCATCATGCGGCGATAGGGCCGAACGAATGGCCAGAGGGCGGCCAGAGCGCCGATGCGCCTAGACTTGGCGCGTTCCTGTACGGCATAGGGCGATGCGTCGGTCATGCGGTCCTGCGTGTCGCTGCCCGCCCGGGATACCGATCCGGCCCGCGCGAGACAAGCGCGGCTGTCAGCCGCATGTGACATCGTGCAGGATCGGGCGCAGGGTGCAGGCGCAGATAGCGGTGACCTGCTGGAGCGGGCGACGGGAATCGAACCCGTATCTCTAGCTTGGAAGGCTAGGGTCTTACCATTACACAACGCCCGCTCGGGCCTTTCTGCGCATAAACCCGGTCCGCCCCGGTTGCAAGCCTCTCACCCCGCGACCGGCGCGATCAGCCCCGGCCCCTTGGCGCGGTTCGAGTTGACCTCGGTCCCCACCCGCCGCAACGCCAGCACGCCCGCCTGCGCCGGCCGCAAGAGCCGCGCCGCCCCGTGCCCCTCTTCACCCAGCCACAGCGCCCAGTCCTCGGGTCCCAGCACCAGCGGCAATCGGTCGTGGATGCGGGCCATGTCGGCATTGGCCGCGGTGGTGACGATGGCACAGGTGGAAATCGGCGGGCCGCTGTCGTCCTTCGGCGCCCAGTCCTGCCAGATGCCGGCCATGACCAGCGGTTCCCCGTCGGCGCGTGTCACGAACCACGGCAGGGGCTTTTTCGGGTCGCTGCGTTCCCATTCATAGAACCCCACGGCCGCCACAAGGCAGCGCCGTGCGCGTGCGGCGGCGCGGAAGGCGGGCTTCTCGGCGATCGTTTCGGCCCGCGCGTTGATCAGAAGCGGGCCGTCGGTGGACGTCTTGTACCAATGCGGGATGAAGCCCCAGCGAAACGGCCGGTAGGCCCGGCCCGCCTCGGACAGCGCGACGGCGGCGATCCGGGTCGTCGGGCAGACGTTGTAATCGGGCACCTCGGGCAGGTCATTTGCAGGATTTGCCGCAAACAACCGGCTTGCCGCATCATGGGGCAGGGTGATCGCCATGCGTCCACACATGCCCCCAAGCCTAGGCGCAGCCCCGTCGCCCGTAAAGCCGCCTCGCACCCCGCCATCCTGCCCGCGTCTGCCGCCCGCACCTCCCGGCCTGCCACGACGCGCAACCGCGGCCCCGCGGCACCCCTCCTGCCCGCATCTTTCGTTTCCAAATATCCCGGGGGGAGTCTCCGCAGGAGACGGGGGGCCCCCCCCCCCCCCCCCCCCCCCCCCCCCCCCCCCCCCGGCCCCGGCCCGACCTTCCCGATGCCCCGCAGCACTTGCCCGCGGCCCCGGATGCCGTCTTCTCTATCCCGCCCGCACGGCGCGGCATCGCCTTCAGCCCCGCCGCCACACTGCTCCTGATCGGGAAGGTGGGTCCCGCCCGCGCCGAGGGCCATCGTCGACGGCCTTTCCCCGGCTGCCGACGACCCCCCGCCTCCAGACGATCTTCGAGGAGGGTTTCGCCGGTCCCGACTTTACCGAGGGTCGCCGGGCGTTCATGCAGCGCCGCACCCCCGGTTCGGCACCGCCGAGGATTGACGCTGCCGCATCATCCTGCCGCATCACGGTTCATCGTCACGGTTCATCGTCACGGGGCCGATTGACGCCGCGACCATGGCCCCTAAGCTCGGGCATGACCCGTGACCCAAGGAAGCGCCCGATGAACACGCATCTTTCCGCCCCGCCCGAGCCCGCCGCCGCAGTGGACCTGGCCATGCTGGACCGCCTTGCCGAGGTCGCGGTACGGGTGGGCCTGAACCTGCAGCCGGGGCAGGATCTTCTGCTGACCGCGCCCGCGGGCGCCTTGCCGCTGGTCCGCCGCGTGGCAGAGGCCGCCTATCGCGCCGGGGCAGGGCTGGTCACGCCGTTCCTGCATGACGACCGGATCACGCTGGCGCGCTATGCCCATGCGCCCGACGAAAGCTTCGACCGCGCGCCGGGCTGGCTTTACGAAGGGATGGCCAAGGCCTTCGACGCCAATACCGCGCGGATGGCCATCGTGGGTGACGATCCGATGCTTCTGTCGGGGCAGGATCCCGACCGGGTCGCGCGGGCCTCGAAGGCAAATTCGCAGGCCTATACGCCGGCCCTTTCCCGGATCGCGGGGTTCGACATCAACTGGTCGATCCTTGCCTGGCCGCATCCGGCCTGGGCGCGGCAGGTCTTTCCCGATCTGCCCGAGGCCGAGGCCATCGCCGCATTGGCCGAGGCGATCTTCACCGCCTCGCGGCTGACGGCCGATGATCCGGTTGCGGAATGGGCGGCGCACAACGCGCGGCTGGCGGAACGGTCGGGCTGGCTGAACGGGCAGCGGTTCGCGGCGCTGCATTTCAAGGGGCCGGGGACCGACCTGACCGTGGGCCTTGCCGACGGGCATGAATGGATGGGGGGTGCATCGCAGGCGAAGAACGGGGTGGTCTGCAATCCCAACATCCCGACCGAAGAAGTCTTCACCACGCCCCATGCGGCCCGGGTCGAAGGGGTGGTGGCAGCGACCAAGCCCCTGTCCTATCAGGGCAGCCTGATCGAGGACATCGCCGTCCGCTTCGATGCCGGCCGCATCGTCGAGGCCCGCGCCAGCCGGGGCGAGGATGTGCTGCGCCGCGTGCTGGCCTCGGACGAGGGCGCAAGCCGGCTGGGCGAGGTGGCGCTGGTGCCGCATGGCTCGCCGATCTCGCAGACGGGGCTGTTGTTCTACAACACGCTGTTTGACGAAAATGCCGCCAGCCATATCGCGCTGGGCCAGTGCTATTCCAAGTGCTTCCTTGGCGGCGCGGACCTGACCCCGGACGAGATCGCGGCGCGGGGTGGAAACAGGAGCGTCATCCATATCGACTGGATGATCGGGTCGGACAAGGTCGATGTGGACGGCATCACCGAAGCCGGCGCTCGCGTGCCGGTGATGCGGGCGGGCGACTGGGCCTGAGGGGGGCCCGAAATTGCCAATTTCGGGGGGCGGAAATTTGCCAAATTTCCGCCCGGCCCAAGGGGATCAGGCCGCAGGCGCCAGCCGCGCCATCTGCAGAAGGCCCTGCATGTAGCCGACGGCATGCGCCCGGCCCCTGTGGTTCCAGGCCGTGTCGTCGTCCATATGCGGCACATGGTCGTCCAGCAGGAAACCGTCGAAGCCGGCTTCGTTCAGAAGCATGATGACTTCGGCCGGGTCGTAATTCCCCTCACCCAGGAAGCATTCCCGGAAATTCGGCACCGTCCCCACCACATCGCGGAAATGGATATAGGCGATCCGGCCCAGCGGCCCGAAATGGCGGATCATGCGGCGCACGTTCTCGGCCCCGCCGGGCATTTCCGAACAGCAGCCAAGGCAGAGGTCCAGTTTCCACGCCGGGCTGTCGCCGGCGATCTCACGGGCCTTGATGAACCCCTCGGGCCGCCAGAACAGCCGTGCGACCCCGCCCAGCACCGGAACCGGCGGGTCGTCGGGATGCAGCGCCAGCGTCACCCCCGCCTCTTCGGCGACGGGCAGGACGGCACGGATGAAATAGGCGTAATTGTCCCACATCTGCTCTTCGGTCACGACCGGTTCGCCGGGATCGTAGATCGGCATGGCCTCCTGCTTGCCCAGCCCATAGGGCAGAAAGGCGCGGAGCGCGGCCGCATCGGGTGCGGCGTCCACGATGGCCTGATCGAAGGCGGTGCAGCCCGCGCCGCCGCGGCCCGGTGCCATCGTCTCGGTCCGCCAGACGGAATTGGGCATGAAGTGATAGCCCAGCACCGGAATACCCGCCCGGCCGATGTTGCGGATGGTGGTGCAGTAATTCTCGATCTGTTCGTCGCGGCCGGGAAGGCCCAGCATGGCCTTGTCGTAGAAATGCACCGGCACGTTCTCGATCGCCTCGAAGGTCAGGCCGTGCGCCCGGGCACGCGCGACAAGATCGGCAAGGTCGGCTTCTTCCCAATGCGTCTCGCCGGGCAGTCTGGGCGTGTTCATCTGGATGCCGCTCGCGCCGATCTGGGCTGCGAAGCGAAGTTTCTCTTCGGTCAGTTCATTGAACTGGCCGACGGCGATGCGGATGGTCATGGTGTCTCCTCCCTCTGCGGTCGGAGGCATAAGGGCCACCGGACGGCCAGAGGTCAAGCGGGGCAATCCGCCGGAGGCCGCGCAATCCGCGTTGCCGAGGGGGCGGCCGGGGGCTATTGCCGGGCGCAGGATTGTAATCCGGGCTCGTGACGGGGAGGAGCGGGAATGCTGCAAGCAAGACTGGGGATTGCCCCCATCGCCTGGTGGAACGACGATCTCGAGGAACTCAGCGATGACGTGAGCCTCGAGGAATGCCTCGCCCAGGCGGCCGAGGCGGGCTTCACGGGGATGGAGACGGGGCGGCGCTTTCCACTTGATCCGGCCGAGCTTGGTACGGTTCTGGCGCGCTACGGGATTTCGGTTTGCGGGGGGTGGTTCTCGGGGTTGCTGCTCGATGGCGAGATCGCGGCCGAAAAGGACCGGATCGCCCCGCAGATGGCGCTTTTCAAGGCGATGGGCGCGCCCTGCATCGTCTATGGCGAGACGGCGGGCACGATCCAGGGCGACCGCTCGGTGCCGCTCGCGCGCAAGCGGGTGCTGGACGATGCCGAGATGCGTGCCTACGGGCGCAAGATGACCGAACTCGCCGAATGGTGCGCCGATCAGGGGATGCCGCTGGCCTATCACCACCATATGGCGGCGGTGATCGAGACCGAGGCCGAACTTGACCGCTTCATGGCGGCCAGCGGGGCGGGGCTGCCTCTGCTTTACGATGCCGGGCACATGGCCTTTGCCGGCGGCGACGTGCTGGGTGTCATCGAACGCCACCACGCGCGAATCTCGCATGTGCATACCAAGGATGTGCGGGCCGACGTGCTGGCCGGGATCGACCGGGCGCGGGACAGTTTCCTCGATGCGGTGGTGCGGGGGGTCTTCACCGTGCCGGGGGATGGCGATCTGGATTTCGCGGCGATCGTCGGGCGGCTTGCGGCGCATGGCTACGAGGGCTGGTTCGTGGTCGAGGCCGAGCAGGACCCGAAGGTGAGCCCGCCGCTTCAGATGGCGCGGACGGGGCATGCCGCGCTTGTCCGGGTGCTCGGGGCCGCCGGATATGAGGTGGTGGGGTGAGGGAGAATCCGGGTTTCGCCCGGCCTGCGGGATTGCAATGACCGACTACAACCGCCTGATCGACGCCGAGACCTGGGATTTCATCCGGGCGACGGCCGCGCTTTATCCCGAGGATGCGGTGACGCTCGACATGGCGGGGCAGCGGGCGGTCTATGACCGGATGGCCGCGGCCTTTCACCGGGGGCGGCCGGCCGGGATCACGGTCGAGGACCGGGCCTTCGGGGGCGTTCCCTGCAGGGTGTATGAGCCTTCTGGTGGGGCGGAGGGGAGCGTCGTCTATCTCCACGGGGGCGGCTTCGTGGTGGGCGGGCTCGACAGCCACGACGATGTCTGTGCCGAGATCGCGGCGGGGGCGGGCGTGCGGGTGATCTCGGTCGATTACCGGCTGGCACCCGAGCATCTGCATCCTGCGGCCTATGAGGATGCGCTTGCAGCCACGCGCGCGGTGGCCGGTGTCTGGCCCGGTCCGCTGGTGCTGGCGGGCGACAGCGCGGGCGGCAACCTTGCGGCGGCCGTCGCCCATGCGGCGCGCGCGGGCGGGCCTGAGGTCACGGGGCAGGTGCTGATCTATCCGGGTCTGGCGGCGCGGCCGGGCACTGGGGGTAGTTATGCGACCCATGCCCATGCGCCGATGCTGACCCTGGCCGATCTCGTGGCCTATCGGGGGTTCCGGCATGGGGACGGGCCGGGGCCGGAGGGCGATCCGACGGCGGCGCCACTCGAGGATGCGGATTTCACGGGGCTGCCGCCGACGGTGGCCTTCGCGGCCCAATGCGATCCCCTGGCCGATGATGCGGTGGTCTATGCCGCGCGGGTCCGGGCGGCCGGGGGGCGGGCGGTCGCGGTAGTCGAGCCGGGGATGGTGCATGGCTATCTTCGCGCGCGCGGGACAGTCACCCGGGCGCGCGAGAGCTTTGCCCGGATCGTCGCGGCGGTGGGCGCGCTGGCGCGAGGGTCGGATTTCAACCCGCCGTGACCGGGTGCCGCGTCTTGTAGGGCGGGGTTCACCCCGCCGTTCCGCCGATGGCGGGGTTAACCCCGCCCTACATCAGTTCCCCGCGCTTTCCATCCGGCGGTTCTCGATCACCTCTTCGAGCCAGCCCAGCCGCATCTCGGGCACCGAGGCAAGGAGTAGGTCGGTATAGGCGTCGAAGGGCGGCGAGAGGACCTGCGATTTCGGCCCGTAGCGCACCACCTTGCCCTGATACATCACCGCAATGGAATCGGCGATGGCGCGCACCGTGGCAAGGTCGTGCGTGATGAAGAGATAGGCCACATCCTCGTCCTTCTGCAGTTTCAGCAGAAGCTTGAGGATCCCGTCCGCGACCAGCGGGTCAAGCGCGCTGGTCACCTCGTCGCAGATGATGAGCTTGGGCTTGGCCGCAAGCGCGCGGGCGATGCAGACGCGCTGCTTCTGGCCGCCCGACAGTTCCGCCGGGTAGCGGTCGGCAAACCCCTTGCCCAGTTCGATCTCGTCCAGCAGTTCCTGGATCCGCTCGTCCCGCGCCCTGCCGCGCAGGCCGAAGTAGAATTCCAGCGGCCGGCCGATGATCGTCTTTACCGTCTGGCGCGGGTTCATCGCCACATCGGCCATCTGGTAGATCATCTGCAACTCGCGCAGATCCTCGCGCGGGCGGTCCTCCAGCTTCGGGGTCAGCGTCCGGCCGGCGAAGCTGATCTTGCCCGCCGTGGGTGGCAGAAGCCCGGTGATCGCGCGGGCGAGTGTGGACTTGCCCGACCCGCTTTCGCCCACCACCGCCAGCGTTTGACCCGGGGCGATCTCGACCGTGATCTCGGACAGCACGTCGCGGGCAAGCCCGGTGTAGCGCGCCGTCACGCCCTCGACCGTCAGGATCGGGGCCGCGGAGGCCTTCTCTTCATGTTCGATCGAGCGGACCGAGACGAGGGCGCGGGTATAATCCTCCTGCGGATCCTCGATGATCTGCCGGGTGGTTCCATGCTCGACCATTCGCCCATGGCGCAGCACCATGATCTCGTCCGAGACCTGCGCCACGACGGCAAGATCATGGGTGATATAGAGCGCGGCCACCCCGGTTTCCTGGATCGCCCGCTTGATCGCGGCCAGGACGTCGATCTGGGTGGTCACGTCCAGCGCGGTGGTGGGTTCGTCGAAGACCACAAGGTCGGGCTTGGGGCACAAAGCCAGCGCCGTCATCGCGCGCTGCAACTGTCCGCCGGACACCTGATGCGGATAGCGGCGGCCGAAGCTTTCCGGCTCGGGCAGGTCAAGCTGGCGGAACAGGTCGACTGCGCGTTTCTCGGCCTCGGCCCGGCCCATGAGGCCGTGGTGCAGCGTGGCCTCGATCACCTGTTCCATCAGCCGCTTGGCCGGGTTGAAGGCGGCGGCGGCGGATTGGGCGACGTAAGTCACCTCGCGCCCCCGGACCGAGCGCAAAACCCCCGGCCCGGCGGAGCGGATCTCGCGCCCGTTCAGCCGGACCTCGCCCCCCGTCAGCCGTACGCCCCCCCGACCATAGGACATGGCCGACAGCCCGATGGTGGATTTGCCCGCCCCGGATTCCCCGATCAGCCCCAGCACGCGGCCCTTTTCCAGCGTGAAGGAGCAGTCGTGCACGATCACGATCTCCTGCGGCGGCTCGCCGGGGGGATAGGCGGTCGCCTCGATGCGCAGGTTCTTCACCTCGAGCAGGGTCTCAGCCACCGCGACCCCCTTTCAGGCTGGTGGTCCGGGTCAGGACCCAGTCCGCGACAAGGTTGACCGAGATCGCCAGCGTGGCGATGGCGAAGGCGGGCACAAGAGCGGCGGGGATGCCGTAGACGATGCCCTCGCGGTTCTCGCGCACGATGCCGCCCCAGTCGGCCAAGGGGGGTTGCACGCCAAGGCCAAGGAAGGACAGGGTCGAGATGAAGAGGATCGCAAAGATGAATCGCAGGCCCATCTCGGCCACCAGCGGGGACAGGGCATTGGGCAGGATCTCGCGGAAGATGATCCAGACGTTGCCCTCGCCGCGCAGGCGGGCGGCCTCGACATAATCCATCACGGTGATGTCCACCGCCACGGCGCGCGACAGGCGGAAGACGCGGGTTGAATCGAGAATGCCCATGACAAGCACCAGCACCAGCACCGTCACCGGCATGACCGACAGCACGACCAGCGCGAAGATCAGCGAGGGGATCGACATGAGAAGATCGACGAAACGCGACAGGGCCTGATCGACCCAGCCGCCGATGACCGCCGCCGTGAAACCCAGGACCGAGCCCAGCGAAAAGGACAGGAGCGTCGCCATCGTCGCCACGAAGATCGTCGTCTGCCCGCCATAGATCATCCGGGTCAGCAGGTCGCGGCCGATATTGTCGGTGCCCAGCCAATGCTCGCGCGAGATCGGATCCCAGACGCCACCCACGATCTCGGCCATGCCGTAGGGCGCGATGAAATCGGCGAAGATCGCAGCGAGGAAATAGAGCGCCGTGAAGAACAGGCCGATCATGGCGGAAAGCGGCATCCTCATTTCGGGTGCCTCAGGCGCGGATTGGCAAGGATCGAGACGATATCGGCGACAAGGTTCAGCCCGATATAGACGGCGGCGAAGACAAGGCCGCAGGCCTGCACGACCGGGATGTCACGCTTGGCAACGTGGTCGACCAGATACTGCCCCATGCCGGGATAGACAAAGACCACCTCGACCACCACGACGCCCACCACCAGATAGGCAAGGTTGATCATCACCACGTTCACCACGGGGGCGATGGCATTGGGAAAGGCATGGCGCCAGATGATGGTGAAGCTGCGCAGGCCCTTGAGCTCGGCGGTTTCGACATAGGCCGATTGCATCACGTTCAGGATCGCCGCCCGCGTCATCCGCATCATGTGGCCAAGGACGACCAGCACCAGCACCAGCACCGGCAGGGCGATGGCATTCAGCTTGTCGCCAAGGCTCATGCTGGCGTTGATATTGGCGACCGAGGGAAAGATGCGATACTGCACCGCAAGGAAATACATCGCGATGTAGCCCAGCAGGAATTCCGGGATCGAGATGGTTGCGAGCGTCGCCCCCGACACCACCTTGTCCGGCCAGCGCCCTTCATAGCGCACCGCGACAAGGCCCAGCAGGATCGCCAGCGGTACCGCGATGATCGCGGCCCAGAAGGCAAGGAAGAGGGTGTTCGACAGGCGAACCGACATCGCCTCGGCAATGTCGCGCCGGTTCGAGAGCGACACACCAAGATCGCCCTGCAACACCCCGAAAAGCCAGTTGAAATAGCGCGTCACGGGCGGGTCGTTCAGGCCCAGCTCGATCCGCAGGTTGGCCAGAGCCTGTTCCGTGGCACCCTGACCCAGGATCGCCGAGGCCACGTCACCGGGCAGGATCTCGGTCCCGACGAAGATCAGGACCGAGGCCGCAAGAAGCAGCAGGACGCCCAGCGCAAGGCGCTGGACGACCAGTTTCAGGATCGGACTCACCAGCCCGTCACGCGTTGTTCAGCCAGACCTTGACGGCAGCAAAGCCCGCCATCATCTCGCCCGCCGGATCGGTGACCCAGCCCTCGACCGTCTCGTTCTGCGCGTCGACGAAGTCGTTGAACATCGGGCAGATCAGGCCGCCTTCGTCGCGCACGATCATCCCCATCTCGGAATACATCGCCTTGCGCTTGACTTCGTCCAGTTCGGCCCGAGCGGCGAGCAGAAGCTCGTCGAAGCGGTCGTTGAAGAACCGGGTGTCGTTCCAGTCCGCGCCCGAGAAGTAGGCGGTGGAATACATCTGGTCCTGAACGGGGCGACCGCCCCAGTACGAGGCCGAGAAGGGCTGCACGTTCCAGACTTCCGACCAGTAGCCGTCGCCGGGTTCGCGGCGGATCTCGATCGGGATGCCGGCCTGTGCTGCGGTCTGCTGGAACAGCTGGGCCGCATCGACGGCACCGGGGAAGGCCACGTCCGAGGTGCGCAGCACGATGGGCGATCCGTCATGGCCGGACTGCTCGTAATGGAAGCGGGCCTTGTCGAGGTCGAACTCGCGCTGCGGGATCGTTTCATCGAACAGCGGATAGGCGGCGTTGATCGGCATGTCGTTGCCCACGCTGCCGTAGCCCGACAGGATCTTGTCGACCATATCCTCGCGGTCGATGGCGTATTTCAGTGCCAGCCGCAGGTCGTTGTTGTCGAAGGGTGCGGTGTCGCAATGCATGATGAACACGTAATGCCCGCGGCCCGGGGTCGAATGGATCGTGACACCGGGGGCGCGCGCAAGGAAATCGGCGGTGCGCGGTTCGACCCGGTTCATCAGCGCGACCTGACCCGATTGCAGCGCCGAGTTGCGCGCCGTGGCGTCGTTGATCACGAGTATCTCGACCGAATTCACATGGCCAAGGCTGCTGTCCCAGTGGTTCTCGAATTTCTCGAGAACGTGACGGACACCCGGCTGATCCTCGACCCACTTGTAGGGGCCGGTGAAGATGCCGTCGGCGGGGTTGTCGAATCCGCCGTCGGGCTGGATGACGAGGTGGTAGTCGGTCATCAGATAGGGAAGGTCGGCGTTCGGGGTCCGCAGGGTGACCTCGAAGACATTGCCATCGGTGCGCATCGTCTCGATGTCGCGCATGATGCCCAGTGCGCCCGACTGGCTGTCCTCATCCGAATGGCGCTGCATCGTGCGCAGCACGTCTTCGGCGGTCAGCGACTTGCCGTTGTGGAATTCCACCCCCTGCCGGATCGCAAAGCGCCAGATGCGCGCGTCGTCCGAAGCCTCGATGGATTCGGCCAGGCGCATCTCGATATCGCCTGCGGGCGTAGTGTTGACCAGCGTATCGCCCGAGGTGCGAAGATAGGTATAGGGCACCTGGCTGGCAGCCAGCGCGGGGTCGAGGCTGTTGGTGCTTTCGCCGCCGACAAGGCCGATGACAAGGTTGCCACCCTTCTGCGGCCCGGCAGCGCGCACCGCCGTCGCCAGCAGCGAATTGGCCGCCGCCGCCGTCAGGCCCAGCGCGCCGGCGCGGCCCAGAAAGGCGCGGCGGCTGTGCTTTCCCTGCGCCGTGCGGGCAAGAAGGTATCTCAGTTCGTCGTTCATATGGCCTCTCCCTGTGTTGGCCTTGATGGCGTTATTGATTAACCGATCAATAACCCGCCCTGTAACACGGGCGCAACTCTTACCTAGGTTTGCATTGTGACAGCCGTCAGACAAGGTCTCTTGGGATCGCCTCGGTCACCTCACGGTCATGCACGATTTCGTTTCCCTTGAAGGCCTGCAGGCGGGCGCGCAGGTGAAAGGTCTTCGCATCCGACCACATCTCGCCGTAGGTTTCGGTTCGCAAGCTGATCTCGCCCCGCGCCATTTCTTCTGTCCAGTGCGTTGTCCCGCGGGCCGAGAGGGGATCGTCGGGGTGGATCTCCCAGCGCTCGCGCGCCACGCCGCCGTTGATCAGCCCGTGGTCGAGATGTTCGATCAGGCCGAAATCATCCTCGACGATCAGGCTGACCACGCCGGTCTGGCGGTCGATCTCGGTCCGGCGGACATGGGCTGCGGGGCGGATCACGCGGGTCCGCTCCTCGGGCGCGGCCTCTGAGGGGGGGAAACTGCATTCGTCGGCCTGTGCTGCGTGGCGGACGGGCAGGTCCAGCGTGCCGGAGGTCAGCGTCAGGGTCGCCGCATCAGGCGCGGGCCAGATCATCGGCCAGTAGGCTGAGGATACGGCAACGCGCAGCCGGTGCCCCTCGGGCAGGCGGTAGGCGATGTGATCGAGGGCCAGCGTCACCTCGACCTCCTCGCCCGGGGTCAGGGGTTCGGGGGCTTCGTGGCTGCTGCGGTGCGTCAGGTTCAGCACGCCCCAGGTGATGCGGGCCGACGCGCCATCGGGATGAAGGTGGTTCAGCCGCACCGCGATCTGCGCGACCGGCTGGTCCGAGGCCAGCCGCAGCCGCAGGACGGGGGCGCCCACGATATCTGTCGCGGGCATGGGCCCGCTGTCGAAACAGGCCGAGAGCGCGTCATCGGCGCGCTGGTCGCCCGGCATCTCGGGGCCAAGCCAGATGGCGCAGAACTCGCCCCCCTCCATCCCGCAATGGGCGGGGCTGGCGACCGTCACGTCAAGCGGGCCGCCCGCGCCGCCCAGCGTGCCGCCGGGGCCAAGCGCCAGAACCTCGGACCCGATGCCGGGGCCGGGCCATGCGTCCTCGGCGATCCAGAGGCCGGGGCGGTGGTCGTACCAAGTGGCGGGCCGCAGCCCCTCCATCAGGTAGAGGCGACAGGCGGGGTCGTCCTCCACCCCCGTGTCATGGCCCTTCAGCCAGCGGTCCCACCAGCGCAGACCTTCCTGCAGGAAGCCGATCCGGGGTTCGGGCACGGCGAAATGGGGGTATTTGTGGACCCATGGCCCGACGATGCCCTTCACGGGGGCCGACAGATGCTGCACCAATTGCGGCACCGCGTTCTTGTAGGCATCGCCCCAGCCGCCCACGGCCAGCGTTGCCGCCCTGATGGCCCCGAAATCCTCGCAGACCGATCCATGCCGCCAATAGGCATCCCGGTGCTGGTGGCGCAGCCACAGCGCGGGCAGGAAGGGTTCCGCCTCAAGCCGCTTGAGCCATTCCTCGCGCCAGTCCTGACGCAGCGCAGGGTCCGGCGCGCGTGAGGAATAGGCCCACATCGTGGCCCCCCAGCCCAGGTTCTCGTTCAACAGGCAGCCGCCCTTGTAATGGATGTCGTCGGCATAGCGGTCGACGGTGGAACAGAGCGTGATGATCGCCTTCAGCGCCGGTGGCTGAAGCGCTGCCACCTGAAGCCCGTTGAAGCCACCCCAGCTGATCCCCATCATCCCCACGCTTCCGCTGCACCAGGGCTGCGCCGCGATCCAGGCGATCACCTCGCAGGCGTCCGACAGTTCCTGCGCGGAATACTCGTCCTCCATCAGCCCGTCGCTGTCGCCATTGCCGCGCATGTCGACGCGCAAGGACGCATAGCCGTGGCCTGCGAAATACGGATGGGTCAGCGCGTCGCGGGCGGTCGTCCCGTCGCGCTTGCGATAGGGCAGGAATTCGAGGATCGCGGGCACCGGGTCATCACCCGCATCCTCGGGCATCCAGACCCGTGCCGAGAGGCGGCAGCCATCGGACAGGACAATGGGCATGTCGGGCGTTTCGGCGACCTTGCGGGGGAAATCGGTCACGGTTCGCATCAAGCCCTCCCTGCGTGCCGCCCCAATGAGACCTGTCCGGCCCGGACTGGCAAGCAAAAACGCGGCCGACATTCGCCAGGTTGCAACGAAGCGGTCGCGCAACGGGCGACGATCCGGCCTACCGTTCCGCATCGCGCGGGCCTATGCTTGGGCGAACGCAAACGGACCCAAGGACATGACCATGACACAGGAGCTTCGCCCCGTCGGGAAAAGCGGCGTCTTCGTGCCGGCGATCGGCTTCGGCTCAACCTCGCTTGCCGATATGCCCGGCACCTATGGCTATTCGGTCGAGGAAGAGCGCGCCTATGCCACGATCCGCGCCATCTTCGACCTGCCGCACGGCTTTCTCGACACCTCGCGCAACTACGGTCTGGGCCGCAGCGAAGAGCGCATCGGCCATGTCGTGCGCGAACGCGGCGGCTGGCCGGCAAGCTGCGTGCTGTCCACCAAGCTTGACCGCGACATGGACACCCTGCGCTTCGACGCAGGCCAGGCGCGGCGGTCGGTCGAGGAAAGCCTCGAGGCGCTGGGGGTGGAGCGGATCGACATCCTGCATCTGCACGATCCCGAACATGCGGCCGATCTGTCGGAGGTGACGGGCAAGGGTGGTGCGCTCGACGAGTTGATGAAGATGAAGGAAGAGGGTCTCGCCCGCGCCGTGGGCCTTGCGGCGGGCAAGGTCGATGTGATGATGCCGATCCTGCGCGACTGGGATTTCGACGCGATCATCACGCATAACCGTTGGACGCTGGTGAACCACAACGCCGGGCCGATGATGGATCTTTGCGCCGAAAGGGGCATCGCGGTGTTCAACGCGGCACCTTACGCCGGTGGCGCGCTGGCCAAGGGCGCGGCGCAGCACCGCCGCTATGTCTATCAGGAAGCCTCGGACGCGGTGCTGGCCCCGATCCGCGCGGTGGAAGAGGTCTGCGCCCGCCACGGCGTGCCGCCGGGCGCGGCGGCGCTGCAATTCTCGATGCGCGAAGGGCGGATCGCCTCGACCATCCTGGGCGTGAGCAAGCCCGAGCGGGTGGCCCAGACGCTGGAATGGGCGGCCGTCCCGATCCCGCAGGGGCTTTGGGACGAGCTTGCCGCGCTGCCGGCAACCGCCGATGACCCCGAGGCGAGCCGGCAGTATTCCCCGGATTGACGTTGAGGGCGCAGGCGGGCTGCGGCCGGTCTGCGCCACGCGCCCCGGGCCAGGCCGGGTGCCCGCGCGCCTGCTAGCGCGCGCCCCATGTGTCGCTTAGCCGATACCCACGGGGCCATGGGTCGGTCGGGTCCAGCAGATGCTGATGCACCCCGGTGATCCAGCCCCTCCCCGAGATTTCGGGCCGGATCGCCGCCTGCCCGCCGACCTCGGCCGTTCCAAGGATCCGCCCCTCGAACCGCGAGCCAAGGATCGAGATCGCGACCAGCCGGTCGCCCACTGCCATCTGCCCCCGTGCATGCAGCACCGCCATCCGCGCCGACAGCGCCGTCCCGGTGGGCGAGCGGTCCACCTTGCCCGGCTGGATCGCCACTGCCGACCGCGTCGTCAGGCCCTCGGAGCCGCGCGCGATCGCGCCCGCGAACAGGCAGAACGAGATATGCCGCCAGTCGGGATTGGTCGGATGGTCGAATCCCAGCGCCGCGGTCGCGGCCTTTGCAATGCGGGCACCAAGGCGGGCGATCTCATGCGCCTCGTCGGCGACCAGCGACAGACCCAGCTCTGCCGCCTCGACGATCACGAAACTGTCCCCGCCGAAAGCCGTGTCCACTCTCAGCGTTCCCACCCCCTCGACCTCGAGCGGCACGGCAAGGCGTTGGGCGAAGCTTGACAGGTTCTCGACGAAGATGCGCTCGGCCTTGCCGTCCCGGCAGTGCGCGCGCACCGCGACCAGCCCCCCCGGCGCCTCGAGCGTCAGGCGCGTCTCGGGTTCGGTCATGGGCAGGATGCCGCTGTCCAGAAGCACGGTCGCCACGCAGATGGCGTTCGAGCCCGACATGGGCGGCGTGTCCTCGGGCTCCATGATGATGAAGGCGGCGTCCGCACCGGGGATCTTGGGCGGGACCAGAAGGTTCACGTGACGGAACACGCCGCCGCGCGGTTCGTTCAGCACGAAATCCCGCAAGCTGCCGTCGCGGGCGATCCAGCGGCTCTGCTCCCAGAGTGTTGCACCCGGCGGCGGGGCGACGCCGCCCACGATCACGTCGCCGACCTCGCCTTCGGCATGGGCCGAGATGACATGGATGGTGCGGGTGCTGCGCATCATGCCGTCCCTGCGCCCAGCCAGTCCGGCAGGGTGTCGGGCGCCCGACCGCCAAGGGCGGCGCGGGCGCAATCCGCAAGGCTGCCGAAGCGCATCTGACGGCCGGTCAGACCCGGACCGTAATGGGCGTATTTGCCGGAGTTGGTCATCACCACCCGCGCCTGCGGAGGAAAGACCGGCTCCGAGATCGAACACCAGCACAGGTCCGGCACGACCGTCGCGCCAATCCCGCTCAGCCGTGCCAACGTCCCGTCGCGGGAAAGCTCGGCCAGTGTCGCGCGGCCCAGCGTGACGATCAACCGGGTTCCGGGCGCGCATGGCCCGGTCATCAGCGCGGCCAGGGCGCGCGCCTCCGAGGCCGAGGCATGGGGGCTGCCGATGGCGACCAGATCGACCGCATCGGGGGCGGCGTTGAACCGGGTCCAGAGGGCACGGAAATCCTGCAGGGTCACCTCGCATGTGTCGGCCCCCTCCGTCGGGGGCAGGTCCGCCTCGGGCGTATGGCCCGCCAGATGCAGCATCGGCGCGGCCGAGGTGGTGGCGAAGGCCGCGCAAAGCGCCTTGAGGTCGTCGGGTGCGGGCGAGAGATGCGCGCATCCGGTGATCAGCGGTACCCGGTTGGGCGCGGCCTGACCGGCAAGCCAGCCCAGCATCGGCCAGAAGGCATCGTCCACCGCCCCAGGTGCTGTGACGCGGATCACCCGCGCGGGGCGGCGGTTTTCGTCAAGATAGACGCCCGAGCAGGGCGCACGGCCCGTGAGGGCGATGAACAGGTCAAGGAAATCCGGGTGCTTCACCGTTCGCGCGCCAAGAACGGAATTGGCGAACATGACGGCATTCGATTCCGACCAGCCGATCGCCTCGCCCTTGCTGGGTGGGTCGGGCAGAAGATAGGGCGCGCAGGTGAAGCTGGGTTCGGCCCCCATCGCGACGTAAGCCTCGGCCAGGCGCGCGGCGGGGGTGCCGAAGGCCGGGTCCACGCCCTGCGCACGCCAGTTGGCATGATCGACCGAGATGGCATTGGTGGTCGTGGGCAGGACGACGCGCGCGCCCATCCCGGCCATCTTCTCGGCGAAGGTCAGGTTGGCGGGGCTGGCGTAGATGCAGCCGTCGATATGCACGCGGGTCACGTCGCACAGCCGCGCGGCCCCCTGATTCGCGGCCATGGCGACAAGGATCTCCATCGCGACACGGGCAGCCTCGCCCCTGTCACCCGCCAGCAGGGCGCGGTCGCCTTCGGTCAGGTCAAGCGTGGCAGCGGCCGGGGGGGCGAGGGGGTGGACCTCGTCATCGGCGACAAGCGCGTCGGGCGTGATCTCGACGCGCGCGGCCCCCGCGACCCGGTCCCAGAGCGGGCGGGGCAGGCGCAGGACGGGAAAGCCGCAGTGAAACAGGCGTTCGGCCACCAGCGCGCCAAGGGTCAGCACATCCTCGGCCTCGGCAAAGACCAGCGCGGCAGGCGCGCGGCCGTTCAGCGCAAGGTCGAGGATCACCCCGCTGCCGGTGCACGATCCCCGGCTGGTGGGCATCATCAGCACCGCCCCCGCCACGCTGGCCCCGTGCAACGGGTGATGCGCGTCGATCACCCGCGCCGTGGCCGGATCGACCCCGCCCCAGAAGCTGAGGCCTTCGGTCGTGGCGAGGACGGAGCCCGCAGCAGTGCCGGGCAGGACGGTGCGGGCGTCGGTCATGTCACCACGAAGCCATGGGCAAAGGGATCGCGGTCGTCGATGAAGATCGTGTTGTAGCCCGTCATTCGTGCCCAGCCCGCGATGGATGGCACGATGGCAGGTTGCCCCGCGACCTCGGTTTCCGCCTCGACCCGGCCCTTGAAGATCGAACCGATGATGCTTTCGTGCCAGAACTCGTCGCCGGCCTTCAGCCTGCCCTTGGCGGCAAGCTGCGCCATGCGGGCCGAGGTGCCGGTGCCGCAGGGTGACC
>JAFIEN010000037.1 GCA_020832515.1 Rubellimicrobium sp.
GTGACAGGCACGGGAACAGGCTGAAGCATCGCGGAAACTTTCGGCTTGCGGCGCAATGGGCACCATCCTTGCTATTGAGGCGTGCTTTCGCCAACAAGACCAGCCCCCCGCCTTGGCTGTCACTTCCGCGAGACCCCACCGGGACACTGCCTGACGGCTTGATGAGGCGACCACCCTACCCTTCGCTTTGGTCGAAATACTCCGGGGGGAAGGGCCGAAGGCCCGGGGGGCAGCGCCCCCCGATGCCGGGCCCCGGGCCCGGACGGACCCACCCGGACCCATGCGGGCGCAGCCGGCGCGCGGGCGACAGTCAGTCCGCCGCGCCGGGGACCTGCGCGTCGAGAAAGGTCCGGACCGCCGCCTCGAACTCGCGCGGGCGCTCGGCGTGAAGCCAGTGCCCCGCCCCGGGGATCTTCGCGAAACGGGCCTGCGGAAACTGCGCCTTGATCGTGGGGCGGTGCTCGGCACGGATATAGTCGGAGGCGGCCCCGCTCAGAAACAGGGTCGGACCATCGAAGCGTCCCTGCGTGCCGGGCCAGCCGGTGATCCCCGCCATCTCGCGCTCAAGCACATCCACGTTCAGCCGCCAGCGCCGTTCGGCCATATCGAGGCTTTGCAGAAGGAAGGCGGCGATGGCAGGGTCGGCGGCCTGCATCCTGGCCTCGGCCTCGGCGCGGTTGGCGACGGTCGCCGGGTCCACGCGGCGCATCGCGTCGATCTGGGGCTGCTGGCTGTGGTGATAGGCCACCGGGGCGATATCGGCCACGACAAGGCGACGGACCAGATCGGGGCGGGTCAGCGCCAGCACCATCGCGGCCTTGCCGCCCATGGAATGGCCCAGCACATCTGCCCCCGTGCCGCCGGCCTCCGCGACCTCGGCGGTGATCACCCCGGCCAGATCTTCGGCCATGTCGCCATAGCCGTGACTGTCTGACCAGGGGCTTGCGCCGTGATTGCGCATGTCGACGGCGATCACCTGCCTTGTGTCCGACAGCCTGCGCGCAATTACGCCCCAGTTGCGGGCCGAGCCGAACAGCCCATGCGCGATCACAAGGGGGGCGCGGTCCGCAGGGCTGCCATGACGAACAAGGTTGAGCATTTCCATCCCTTTACGCCACGCGCAAGGCCGCCGCCAGCGGCATTGAACGGGCCCGGCCAAGCATGTATCCATGCCATGGATGGACGAGAACACGACACGGACCGACATTGACGACCTGCGCCGGATGTTCGGTGAGCGGCTGAAGTTGAGGGGAAACAGTGTGTACTAGTTGGGGGCCCGCGCCGGGCGAAGCATGCCGCGCCACATCCGGCGCGATGCCGCCTATCTGACACAGGTCGAGGCGTTGTCACGCAATCCCCGGCTTGCGCGGCGGATCGACCCCCGGCGCAGCGCGGGGGCGCAGCGGTCGGTCGCACTCTGGCTGCAGCAGATCGACCCGAAGGAACGCGGCCGGACACGTCTGATCAACATCGCGGCACTGGTCGCGTTCAACCTGCTTGTGTTCTTTGGTGTCGTCGTCTTCGTCCTTGTGCAGCGCGGGCTGATCTGACGCTTTGTTTGATGCCGGCCCGCGCGGCCGGGGCTGTCGCATGCCGACTGTTGCGCTATGCTACAACCGACCCGAACCAGGAGAGCATTCCGATGACGCAGATGACCCTTCGTTCCCTAGCGACGCTTGCGCTGATCGCGCTGGCAAGTGCGGCATATGCCGAGGAAAGCCGGTTCAACTGCGGTTCTACCGAGGTGAATGTCCTCTACATCGGTGAGGATCTCGTGATGTCGGCGCCAGGCGCGCTGTTTCTGCTGCATCCGGCAGTGGCCGCCTCAGGCGCGAAATACGAACGGAGCGGCGATCCCGGCACCTATTTCTGGTCCCGCGGCACGACAGCGATGGTGTCGATCCTTGGCGAGGAACTCAGCGAATGCATCGAGATCCCGCCCTCTGGCGAATGGCAGGTGACCGGGCTGAACGGCGAGGATGTGCCCGCGGGGATCGAGATGACAATGGAATTCTCGCTCTTCGGCACGGTGTCGGGGATCGCGGCCTGCAACCGCTACAACGGCGGATGGGAGGTTCAGGACGGCGAGCTGATCTTTGGTGCCGTCGCGATGACACGGATGGCCTGCGAGCCGGACCTGATGGAGTTGGAGCAGCAGTTTTCACTCGCGCTCGAGCGGATCGAGGGGTTTTCGCGCGATGACGCGGGGCAGCTTGTGCTGTCCGGGCCCGGCGGGCTGCCGGCCGTGGTGGCCGACCGGCGCAGCCGGTAAGGAACGGGGCTGCAGTATCCGTCGGGGCGGGGCGCCTGTGCCTTTGCCGGCCTCCGGGGTGGCTCGCCAGACTAGCGGCCGAGTTTTGCGTGGACGGCTTCAAGGTCGATCTCGCCGATCGGCATCTTGTTGGCGGGGTTGTCGAAATCGTAGCGGAACAGCTGGAAATCGCGCTTGTAGATTTCCCACATCAGGTGACGTGACAGGTCGTCGAAATACGCCTCGACCGGATGGGCGCGTTTGGGGCCGTGCCCTTCGCTTTCGTTGAACCGCGGCACCTTGGCCAGCACGACCGGATGCGGCGTGGTGACATGATCGAGCACGACCTGCATCCCCTCGTCGAACCTTTCGGTCCAGAAGATGTGGTCATAGCGGCCGCCGTTGACGATGAAGGTCGAGATATGGCCAGCCATGGCCGACCAATGGATGTCCGGATCCATCGGCTTCTTCCAGCGGATGGTGTCGCGCGCGAACAGAAGGAAGCGGCGGAACGAGGCGATCTGGTCGAACTCGAACCCGTTCTCGGGGCTGCCCACATCGACCCCGTATTTCTGCACCAGCATGGGCACGAGGTTGCCCCGGTAGCGCTTGCCGTTGCGCTGGATGCCACAGATCTTGTCGAAGAAGGACGACAGGATGCGGGTATAGGGGTTGCGCACGCAGGTGAAGGCATAGGACCGATGCGCCGTCACATTCTCCTGGATCATGGGCTGGCTGCGTTCGAGCGCCCATTTGTGCAGCCCCTCGGCCGCATCATGAATGTCGCCATCGTAGAAACGGCCCTGGTCGGAATAGTACATGATCTGCCCGATCGATGAGCAGGCGCATTTGGGCACGACCCGATAGACCATGCTTTCGCTTTCCGTCATCCATGTCCCGGGAAACCCCATGATACGTCGCCTTTCTTTCACACCGGGCCCAGCGCTTGATCCTGTGACTTATCGGACGATCTGGGCAAAACTGTGCCGAGACATGCCAACAAACCCCTGTCTGATCAACGAGTCTTCAAGGTAAAGGCAGTAGGTGACTGTCAGTTTGACGGATGGATTGTTTCCTGAATGTCAAAGATCGCGTTCATTCTTCTGTGCCACAAGGATCCCGAGGCGATCATCCGGCAGGCCAGGCAACTGACGGCCGCGGGCGATGTGATCGCGATCCATTTCGATGCCTCGGCATCGCGCCGGGCCTTCAACCAGATCCGTGACGAACTGGCCGACGATCCCAATGCCGTCGTCGTCACCCGCCGCGTCCGCTGCGGCTGGGGCGAATGGAGCCTGGTGCAGGCCACGCTCAACGCAGTCGAGGCGGCGGTTGCGGCCTTCCCGCGCGCCACGCATTTCTACATGCTCTCTGGCGATTGCATGGCGATCAAATCGGCCCGCTTCGCGCATCGTTTCCTCGAGGCCGAGGATGTGGACTACATCGAAAGCGTCGATTTCTTCGACAGCGGCTGGATCAAGACCGGCATCCGCGAGGACCGCCTGATCTACCGGCACTATTTCAACGAACGCAACCGCAAGTGGCTGTTCTACCTCGCGCTGAACATGCAGCGCAAGCTGGGCCTGAAGCGCGAGATTCCGGCCGATCTGCAGATGATGATCGGCAGCCAGTGGTGGTGCCTGCGCCGCCGCACGATCGAGGCGATCCTCGCCTTCACCAGGGCCCGGCCGGACGTGATGCGCTTTTTCCGCACCACCTGGATCCCGGACGAAACCTTCTTCCAGACGCTGGTCCGCCACCTCATCCCCGAGACCGAGATCCGGTCACGGACGCTGACGTTCCTGATGTTCACCGATTACGGGATGCCGGTGACCTTCTACAACGACCATTACGACCTTCTGCTTGGGCAGAACTACCTGTTCGCGCGCAAGATCAGCCCCGAGGCCGCAACGTTGAAGGATCGCCTCGGTGCGCTCTACGCCTCGGGTCGGGACGACTTCCAGACTTCGGACGAGGGGCGGCGGCTGTTCGAATTCCTGACCGGCCGGGGCCGCGCCGGCCGCCGCTTTGCCCCGCGGTTCTGGGAAAACGAAGGCTCGCTGGGTCGGGACCGGGAATTGCTGATCCTTGCCTGCAAGAAATGGCATGTCGCCAAGCGATTGGCGGGGGCGATCCGGCACACGACCAACGTGCCGTCGATCGACTATCTGTTCAACGAGGAAGCAACCCCCCTGCCCGATCTGGGTGGCATCCAGACCACCCTGGCCAAGCGGACGCGCCACAGGCGGGCCCTGATGCGGATGTTGTTCGATCACTTCGAAACGAACCGGTTGCTGATCTGCCTTGACCCGGCGAACATCGAACTGATCGAGGATTTCTACGCGGATCGCTCGACCACGCGCCTGCTCGAGATGGAATGCGAGTTCAGCGACGACTATCTGATCGGCCATGCGCGCAGGGTCGGCCTTGCCGGACAGGAGGCCTCGGCCGAAGCGCTGGTGCCGCTTCTGCACACGGTGCGCTACGACATCAGCTTCGAAAGCGACAGGCTGCGCGTGGCGGGCTTTGCAAATCACCTGCGGCTGCGCGAAAGAGCATCTGCAGAGGACAACGCCGAGGCGCTTGCCGCCTTTCTGACGATCCCGCAGGACAAGGCCCGCGGGCTGGCCGACCTTCCCCACCTGTTCAGCGACTGAGGACCGGATGACCTTCGACTATGACCCGACCAACATCTTCGCCCGCATCCTGCGCGGTGAAATCCCGAACCGCACCGTCTTCGAGAACGACCACGCTCTCGCCTTCGAGGACATCAACCCCCAGGCCCCGGTGCATGTGCTGGTGATCCCCAAGGGCCCCTACATGAGCCTTGACCATTTCGCCGCCGAGGCAAGTGCAGAGGAGCAGGCGGGCTTCATGGCGGCGGTGGCCGAGGTCTGCCGGATCACGAATGTCGGCGAAGGGTTCCGGGCGATCGCCAACACCCGCACCCATGGCCGGCAGGAAGTGCCGCATTACCACCTGCATATCCTGGGTGGCGCACAACTCGGCGCCATGCTGCCCCCAGGCTAGGCCAGGGGGCACGCGACGGGTGCGGGGACCATATGCCCCCGCCCCTTGACCATGTCAGACCGCCCGTTTCAGCGCATCGGCCAGATCGGTGCGTTCCCATGAGAACCCGCCATCCGCCTCGGGTGACCGGCCGAAATGGCCATAGGCGGCGGTGCGCGCATAAATCGGTCGATCAAGCGACAAATGGGTGCGGATACCGCGCGGCGTGAGGTCCATCACCTGATCGAGTGCCCTTTCCACCGCGGCCTCGTCGACCGACCCGGTGCCGTGCAGATCCGCATAGATCGACAGCGGCCGCGCAACACCGATCGCATAGGACAGCTGGATCGTGCAGCGCTCGGCCATGCCGGCCGCGACCACGTTCTTGGCCAGATAGCGCGCGGCATAGGCGGCCGAACGGTCCACCTTGGTCGGATCCTTGCCCGAAAACGCGCCGCCGCCATGGGGCGCGGCACCGCCATAGGTATCAACGATGATCTTGCGGCCCGTCAGACCGGCATCGCCATCGGGCCCGCCGATCACGAAGGCCCCGGTCGGGTTGACCCACCACTGTGTCGCCCCCGTGATCCAGCCATCGGGCAGGACCTCGCGGATATAGGGCTCGACGATGGCGCGGATGTCGTCGCTGGACTGGGCCTCGCTCTCGTGCTGGGTCGACAGCACGATCGAGGTCACCTCGACCGGCTTTCCTGCCGCATAGCGCAGCGTCAGCTGCGACTTGGCGTCGGGGCGCAGCAGCGGCTCGGCCCCGGATTTGCGCGCCTCGGCCAGTCGGCGCAGGATCGCATGGGCATACTGGATCGGCGCGGGCATGAGGTCGGGCGTTTCGTTCGTGGCATAGCCGAACATGATGCCCTGATCGCCCGCACCCTCGTCGCGGCCTGCCTCGCCGGTCACGCCCTGGGCGATATGGGCGGATTGTTCGTGCAGAAGGTTCGTCACCTCGCAGGTCGCGTGGTGGAACTTGTCCTGCTCGTAGCCGATGTCGCGGATCGCCGCCCGGGCGATCCCCTCGACCCGGCCCATGAAATCATGGAGCCGCTCGGGGTCCGACAGACCGACCTCGCCGCCGATGACCACGCGGTTCGTGGTGGCGAAGGTCTCGCAGGCGACGCGGGCGTTGGGTTCCTCGGTCAGAAAGGCGTCGAGAACGGCATCCGAGATCCGGTCACAGACCTTGTCGGGATGCCCCTCGGAGACGGATTCCGAGGTGAAGAGGTAATCTTGTCGGGCCATGGGGGAGCGCTCCATTGAAAATTGCCCGACACGCCAGGAAGCCGTTGTGACGGGAATTGCAAAGCGCTAGGCGAAGCGGCCGGCAGGGTCAAGGGCGCGCGCGCCACCGGGCAGAGAGAGCCCACAGCCCAAGCAGGAAAAGCACAGCGCCGACAGGCAGATCGCCCCAACGCGCATAGATCGTGGGCGGCAGGACCGGCGGCAGCGCGGTGTCGATGGCGCCATGGGTATTGAGCGGCAGGTCCGCCAGCACCCGGCCCCGCCCGTCGATCATGGCCGAGATGCCGGTATTGGCCGCGCGCACCATCGGCACACCCTGTTCGATCGCCCGGAGCCTGCCCTGCACCAGATGCTGGTAAGGCCCCGACAGATTGCCGAACCAGGCGTCATTGGTGACCAGCAGCAGGACACGCGGCCGGCCGGCAGCGCGATTCACGATAGGGGCGAATATCCCCTCGTAGCAGATCAGCGGCAGCGCAGGCCCGATCCCGGGCAGCGACATCAGCGTGCCCGAGGCATCCGCCCCGCGCGTGAACCCGCCGCCTTCGCTGGCGGCAAGGCCGTGGATACCGAAGCGGGCCATCACCTCGCCAAAGGGGACGAATTCGCCGAAGGGCACGAGGTGGACCTTGTCATAGACCGCCTCGACCTGCGCATCGGCGCCGATCAGGGCAAGCGAGTTGAAGAAGCGGCTGCCCTCGCGCCGCTGCACGCCCAGAATCAGCGGCACGCCGCCCGTGGCGTCAATCGCCGTCTCGAACAGGTCCGGCGCCTCGTCCAGAAGCCACGGGATCGCGGTTTCGGGCCAAAGGACGATGGCGGGCCGCGGGCCGGACGGATCGGGGCGGGACAGGTCGATGGTCAACCGGATATGGTCGAACAGCGTCTCGTAGGACCATTTTTCGGCCTGCGGCACATTCGGCTGGACGATCCGGATCACCGGCGCATCCGGATCGGGCGCGGCGGGTGGCCCCGGCGCAAGCCAGAGCCAGAGCGCGGCAAGCGCCAGGCCGGGCAAGGGCAGGATCAGCCAGGCCCTGCGCCGCAAGGCCCGCCCCGTGACCGCCGCCACGGCCAGCGTCATCAGCGTCAGACCATGCGCCCCGACAAGGGCCGCCGCCTGACCGGCGCCGGTGTCGATCCAGACATGGCCGATCAGCGCCCAGGGAAAGCCGGTGAAGACGAAGGACCGCAGCACCTCGGCCAGGGTCAGCGTCAGGACCAGCGCAGCCGCGGCCGACCCCCGCGGCGCAAGCCAGCGCGCCGCCGCGAAAGCCGCGCCCCAGAACAGCGCCAGCCCCCCGGTCATCAGGACCAGCGCAAATGGCGCCATCCAGCCGTGGCGGGGCAGATCGACAAGGAAGGGTTCGACGATCCAGTGAAGCGAAACCAAGAAATAGCCCAAGCCCAGCACCCAGCCCTGCCGGAAGGCGGGCCAGAGCCGCTGCGGACCAAGCCCCTGCCAGAACAGTGCCACGAGCACCGCCAGCGTGACCGGCCACAGGCCCCAGGGTGCCTGCCCCAGCGCCATGAGCCCGCCGCCCGCCAGAAACATGGCGGCCCGGCCAAGCCGGTCCCGGGACCAGCGGCGCATGCCGGCGGATGCAGCCGCGGCTGTCATGGCCGGGCCGCCGTCATTCCCCGGGGAGCGCGGGTGCCAGCCGGATGCGCAGCCGCTTGATCCGCCGGGGGTCGGCGTCGATCACCTCGAACTCGGGCCCCTCGGGGTGGCGGATCACCTCGCCCCGGGCGGGCACATGGCCGGCAAGCATGAAGACAAGGCCGCCCAGCGTCTCGACCTCTTCCTCGTCGATCGCGTCATGGGCGGTCAGGGCGATGCCGGCCTCGGCCTCGAATTCCTCGAGCGGGGTGGTCGCAAGGGCCAGCCAGACCCCCGGCTTTTCGCGGACAAAGTTCGAGGGGTCTTCCTCGTCATGTTCGTCCTCGATATCGCCGACCACTGTTTCCAGCAGGTCCTCGATCGTCACCAACCCGTCGGTGCCGCCGTATTCGTCGATCACCAGCGCCATATGCGTGCGCTCGGCCTGCATCTTCTGCAGCAGAATCGCCAGGGGCATCGACGGCGGTACATAGAGGAGCGGACGCAGGATGGCGCGCAGGTCAAAGGTCTCGCTTCGGCCGTTGAAACCGTAGCGCAAGGCGAAATCCTTGAGATTGACCAGGCCGAGCGGCGAATCGAGCGTCCCTTCGAACACGGGGATCCGGGTCATGCCCGATTCGCGGAACGTTTCGACAAGGTCGTCTAGGTCGATCGTGACGGGCACGGCCACGACATCGACCTTGGGGATCATCGCATCCTCGACCCGCATGCGCCGCAAGTTGACCATGCCCGGCATTCGCGCGCCTTGCGGCCCGCTTGCCACCTGAGCCGGGGCCTGGTCTGCATCGGAGCTGCTCAACGCACCGATGAGGCGGGTGAAGATATTGCGACTCGGACCCTCTGACGGGTCTTCGCCGCTCTGGCCCGTATCGGCCCCTGAGGGTCCGCCCGCGGGCACAATGGTCGTCTCGCTCATGATCTCCTTTCCTGGCGGCCCCGCAAGGGGCCACACCAGCCGTCACCGATCCCCACTATATGGATCCGCGACCCCCAGTTTGCCAAGTATCTCGGCTTCAAGTCCCTCCATCAGTGCGGCATCGGCGTCATGCTCGTGATCAAAGCCCAGAAGATGCAACATTCCATGAACAAGAAGATGCGTCGCATGGTCGCGCAGGCTGCGCCCCGCGACAGCAGCTTCGGCGGCACAGATGTCATAGGCGATGGCGATGTCGCCCAGTTCCAGAGGGCTCCGCCCGGCAGGCCCGGGCAGCACCGGCATCCTGCCGGGATGGTCCGCGCCGCGTTCGGCCGAGGGCCAGCTCAGCACATTGGTCGGCTGCGGCTTGCCGCGGAAATCGGCGTTCAACTCGGCGATCCGGGGGTCGTTACAGGCCAGAAGGCTGATCTCGTAGCCCTGCGGCGCAAGCCCCAGCCGGACAAACACCGCCCGCGCGGCCTGTTCTGCCAATGCTTCAAGGTCCAGCGCATCCCAGCGGTGGTCCTCGGTCAGGCAGTCGACGGCCATCGGCGTCAGCCCGTCACCGAGTCGGTATCGTATGCCTCGATGATCGCGGCCACGAGCGGGTGGCGCACCACATCGCGGGCGGTGAAGTAGTTGAAGCTGATCTTGCCGATGCCCTTGAGGATGCGTTCGGCATCGACAAGGCCCGATGGCATGCCCCGGGGCAGATCGACCTGCGTCCGGTCGCCCGTGATCACCATCCGCGAGCCTTCACCGAGGCGGGTAAGGAACATCTTCATCTGCATGGTCGTGGCGTTCTGCGCCTCGTCCAGCACGACGAATGCCTTGGCAAGGGTGCGGCCCCGCATGAAGGCAAGGGGCGCAATCTCGATCACCTTCTCCTCGATCATCTTCTGCACCTGCTTGGCGGGCAGGAAATCGTTCAGCGCATCGTAAAGCGGCTGCATGTAGGGATCGACCTTCTCCTTCATGTCGCCGGGAAGAAAGCCCAGACGCTCGCCCGCCTCGACGGCGGGGCGCGACAGGATGATGCGGTCGACATGACCGCCGAGGAACATCGACACGCCCACGGCCACCGCAAGATAGGTCTTGCCGGTGCCTGCGGGGCCGATGCCGAAGGCCAGTTCATGGTCGAACAGGGACTTCACATAGGCCTTCTGTGCCTCGGTGCGGGGTTCGACAAGCTTGCGCCGCGTCTTGATCTCGATCCGCTGGTCGCCAGCCAGGCCGAACAGATCGGTCTGGTCGCCCGAGATCGGGCGCGCGCCCGCCCCCATCCGCAATTCGCGGTCGATGTCGCCTGCCTCGAGGCTCCGGCCCGCTTCGAGCCGCTGGTAGAGGGCGGCCAGCAGATCGGCCCCGCGCGACCGCGACGCCGCTTCGCCCATCAGCACAAGACGATTGCCGCGCCGCAGGATCTGCAGGCCCAGCGCCTCTTCGATCAGGGCCAGGTTGCGGTCATGTTCGCCGCACAGGTCGATCAGCAGGAAATTGTCGGGAAACTCGAGACTCGCCTCGCCATGGTCGGCACCGGAAGCGCCGGACCTGCGGGCTTCGGGCGTTGGATCGTGCAACGTGGTCAGGGGCAAACATCTCTCCGGCCAAAGGGGTCTGGGATGATCGTGGCCTGTTCAGGGCGCGTTCGCAAGCGTCATGCGCATGGGGCGGCGGAATCGCGCAACCCCTTCCCGCATCGTGCCGCCGGCGGGCGGAATGCCGCCAAAGGAAAAGGGGCCGCGGCGCATGCCACGGCCCCTTGCAGGACTGACAGATCCTGACCTAGCGCCGCGGCGCGGTCGGGATGAAGTCGGGGAACGGTCCGTCGCGATACTCGCCCACGACGGTGCCCGGCGGGAAGAGGTCGTTGCAGATCGGCAAGCCGGTCCGCGGATCGCGTCTGCGCGAGGAATAGCCTTCCAGCCCGCTGTCCATCAGCCAGCCCTGGCAGCCGTCGGGATCATAGACAACGGCGGGACGCAGCGTTCCAAGGTCGCCCCGGCTGTCCAGGCCGGTGTCGAACGGACGGGCGATGACGGGCAGCTCGCCGTTCGGGCCAACGCCGGGATTCGGCGTCACGCCACAGGCCGACAGGGCACCACGCCCCAGAAGAAGCGCACCGATCTTGAGTGTTCCGGTCATTGGGGCCACCTGTAGCAAACGATTTCAACGCGACGGTTGAGCTGCATCCCTTCCGCAGTGGCATTTGTCGCAATCGGATTGCGCTCGCCGAAGCCGATCTCGCGCTCGACCACGGCACCGACCGAGCGGGCGACCTCGGCCACCGAGCGGGCGCGGCGTTCGGACAGGCGCATGTTGTATTCGTCCGAGGCACGCGAGTCGGTATGACCGTAGATCGCATAGCCGAAGGCACCGGCCGTGCGGAAGAACTGCTCAAGCTGCGCGCGGCCATGGGGGGTCAGGTGGTGACTGTCGGTCGCAAAGAGCACGTCCGTGTTCATCACCGCACAGGTATTGACCTCGAGACAGACCGGCCGGCCAGTCGCCGGATCGACCCGGTCGAGCATATAGCCCTCTGCCCCGCCATCCGCGATCCAGTACATGCACCCGTCCGGGGACAGCCACACGCCCCACTCGACCATGGCCGTCGCCCGCGGCTGGTTCTGCGCCACGGCCGGAGCCGACAGCGCCCCCAGCGCAAGCGCCGCAGCGGCGCAGGCCCCCGCCACGCCCCGCAAGCTGAAAGGTTTCATCATCGTCACCGGCAGCACCCCCTTCTCCGGGCGCAGCCGAACCGACCGCGCCCTGAATTAAGTAAACTTGGCATCAAGTTGATGGAATTCAGGCAGCAATGAAAGCAAAAAATCCATTGATTGTAGTGGCTTCGGAAACATTCCCCGGGACAGCTCCCGAATCCGGAGCGAAACGACCAACAATGCCGCCGTTGCCGGCGCGCCTCGCCAATCAGTCCGCCACAGTTCCGGCCAACGAGTTCGGACCGGCCTCGACGATCCGAACCTTGCGGATCTGCCCGCGAAGGTTGTCCGGTCCCGCCACATGCACCGCATGCATGTGCTCGGACTTACCGACCATCTGCCCCGCCAGCCGCCCCGGCTTTTCGAAAAGCACCGTCGTCTCGCGGCCCACCATCGCCTGTTGCGCGTCCCGCTGTTGCGCCGTCATCAGGGCCTGCAGGCGTTGCAGGCGGTCGTCCGCCACCTCGGGCGGCAATTCGGCCTTTTCCGCAGCCGGCGTGCCGGGGCGTGGGGAATACTTGAACGAGAAGGCCGATCCGAAACCCACGGCGCGGATCAGATCGAGCGTCGCTTCGAAATCCGCCTCGCTCTCGCCGGGGAAGGCCACGATGAAATCCGACGACAGCAGGATGTCGGGCCGGGCGGCGCGCAGCCGCTCGACGATGCGCAGATAGGCTTCGGCCGTGTGCTTGCGGTTCATCGCCTTCAGGATCCGGTCCGAGCCCGACTGCACGGGCAGGTGCAGATAGGGCATCAGCTTGGCCTCGGCCCCATGCGCGGCGATCAGCGCGTCGTCCATGTCACCGGGATGGCTGGTCGTGTAGCGGATGCGCTCAAGCCCGTCGATCCGCGCAAGCGCGGCGATCAGCGCTGCGAACCCCTGCCTGTCCCCGGACATCGCGCCGTGCCAGGCATTCACGTTCTGGCCCAGCAGCGTGATCTCGCGCACGCCCGCCTCGACCAGACCCCGCGCCTCCGACAGGATCCGGTCGGCCGGGCGGCTGGCTTCGGCCCCGCGCGTGTAGGGCACCACGCAGAAGGCGCAGAACTTGTCGCAGCCCTCCTGCACGGTCAGGAAGGCCGTCGGGCCCCGGGCGGCCTTGGGCCGGTCCTTGAGCACCTCGAACTTGTCCTCGGCCGGAAACTCCGTGTCGACCACGCGCGCCCCGGCCCGGACCTGGCGTTCCATCTCGGGCAACCGATGGTAGCTTTGCGGCCCCACGACCAGATCGACCAGCGGCATCCGGGCGATGATCTCCTCGCCCTCGGCCTGCGCCACGCAGCCCGCCACCCCGATCCGCAGATCGGGGTTCGCAGCCTTCAGCGGCTTGAGGCGCCCAAGATCGGAGTAAAGCTTCTCGGACGCCTTCTCGCGGATATGGCAGGTGTTGAGCAGCACCAGATCGGCGCCCTCGGGCGCATCGGTCAGCACATAGCCCTGACCGCCCAGCGCCTCGGCCATGCGCTCGCTGTCATAGACATTCATCTGACAGCCATAGGTCCTGATGAACAGCTTGCGCGCTGCGGGTCGGTCGGGCATGGGCCAGTTCTCCGGAGTGGGCCACTGCCGATAGCGCGGGGCCGCCTCGCTTGCAATATGCGGGAAATTGACCGATTCTTCATCCCGGTCCGGCAAGACGCCGGAATGCGGGCAGGGTTGATGCAGTTTCGTGACCTCAAGACGTTCCTGGCCAACGGGCACGCAGCGCTTGCCAAGGGGCCCGTCGCCCTGATCCTTGCCGAAGACGGGGTCGAGGTCGACACGACACTGCGTCATCACCTGGGCCTCGGGTTCCGGCAAGTGATCCTCTTTGCCCCCGACGACCTGCGCCTGCCCGACGATCTCGAGGGGCGGATCATCCGGGTCGGCAGCCCGCCCACCGGGCAGGAGGCGATGACCCGGATCGTCAACCCCTGCATCGCCGCCGCGCCCGGGGTCTGGTTCTACTATTGCTACAACGCCGAATACCTTTTCTACCCGTTCAGCGAACATCGCACGATCGGCGAGATGGTGACCTTCAACGCCGAGGAACGGCGCGACACGATCCTGACCTTCGTCGTCGATCTCTACGCCGGCGATCTCGGGACGCATCCCTCGGCCGTCTCGCTCGAGGATGCCCATCTCGACCGGTCGGGCTATTACGCTTTGGCCCGGCCCAACCCCGGCACCGGCTACCCCGAAGAGCGGCAGCTCGATTTCCACGGCGGCCTGCGCTGGCGGTTCGAGGAACATGTCCCCCCCGCCCGTCGCCGGATCGACCGGGTGGGGATCTTCCGCGCGAGAAAGGGGCTGGAACTGCGCGCCGACCACACGTTCAACGACCCCGAATACAACACCTATGCCTGCCCCTGGCACAACAACCTCACGGCAGCGATCTGTTCGTTCCGCACGGCCAAGGCGCTCAAGCGCAACCCGGGCTCGACCTTCGACATCCACAGCTTCCGCTGGAAGAACTCGGCCCGCTTCGCCTGGCATTCCCAGCAATTGCTGGATTTCGGCCTGATGGAGCCGGGTCAGTGGTTCTGACGCAGCACCACTGCCGCCGCCACGACACCTATGCGACGCCCGGCCTCAGGCCGCAGTCGCCGCCACCGACCTGATCCGCTCGACCATCGCCCGCACCCCGTTCGAGCGTTGTTGCGACAGATGCTCGTTCAGGCCCAGCCGCCCCAGCTCGGCCGCCGCGTCGATCCGGGCGACCTCGGCCACGGCCACCCCGTTGTAAAGCGCCGCCAGCACCGCGATCAGCCCCTTGACGATCATCGCATCGCTGTCGCCGCGGAAACTGAACGTCCCACCCTCGACGTCCGGCACCAGCCAGACCTGGCTTGCACAGCCCTGCACCTTCGTCGCAGGCACCTTGAAGGCATCCTCCAAGGGCTCCATCGCGCGGCCCAGCTCGATCACATGCCGATAGCGGTCCTCCCAGTCGTCAAGGAAGTCGAACGTTTCGGCGATCTCTTCAAAGGCTTCGGTGGCCATCGTCTCTCCTGCCCCGCCAGCGATGACGCGTGTCACCGGGGATCTATGCCCGCGCCTGCGCCACGTCCAGTGCGGCTTTTCAAGGGGCGGGCGATGGGCTAGGCCTTGGACACGTCGGTTGGAAGGGCCCCCTGATGCTGCGCCGCCTCATCCTCTGCCTTGGCCTCGTCCTCGCCGTCGCGGGGTGCCAGCGGCTGGCGGCATCGCAGCTCAACCCGTTCAACTGGTTCGGTCCCTCGACCAGCACCCTCGCCCTCGGACCGCAGGGCGAAGCGCGCCCGCTCATCCCGGAAGGCGCCCGTTTCGCCCAGCCGACGGACGCCCGCGTCCTGATCGGCGAGGTGACCGATCTCAGGATCGACCGAACGGCAGATGGCGCGCTTGTCGTGGCCCGGGGCCTTGCGTCGACCCAGGGCTTCCACAACGCCCAGCTGGTCCGCACCGGCCTGAACGACGGCGTTTTGACCTACGAATTCCGCGTGGCCCCCCCGCCTGCGCCCGCGGCCCAGGGCAGCCCCGCCTCGCGCAGCATCGACGTGGCGACGCGCCTGAATGCCGCCGATCTGGCCGCGGTCCGCACGGTCCGCGTCATCGGCGCGGGCAATATCCGCACGACAAGCCGCTAGGCCTTACGCCCACTTCCCCCTTCGTTTTGGTCGAAATACTCCGGGGGTGGGGGGGGGGCGGCCCCCCCCCCCCCCCCCCCCCCCTTGCCTTTGATGCGCGCCGCAGATCGCAAAGGGCCCCGGCCTAGCCCGCCTCCGCCTTCTCCTCAAGCGCCAGCCATTCTTCCTCGGCCGCCGCCAGCGCCGCCTGCCGTTCGGCCAGGGCATCGCCCGCCTTGCGGAACTTCACCGGCTCGCGGCCATAGAGATCGGGATCCGAGAGCAGCTCTGACAACTTGTTCACGTCGGCCTCGAGCGTCTCGATCACACCCGGCAATTCCGCCAGCCGGTGCCGTTCGGTAAAACTCAGGCCGGATCTGCGCGGCGCGGCAGAAGCCGGTTCGCGCGCCGCAGGCTGCCCTGCCGGGGCCTTGGAAGGTTTCACCGCCGCGGGCACGAGGGCCGCATCCTCGCCCCTCTGCGCGCGGTAATCCGACCAGCCCCCGGCATAGACAACGGCCCGTCCGTCCCCCTCCATGGCCACGGTCGTGGTCGCCACACGGTCAAGGAAATCGCGGTCGTGGCTGACCAGGATCACTGTCCCGTCATACTCGCCCAGAATGTCCTGCAAGAGGTCCAGGGTTTCGATATCCAGATCGTTGGTCGGCTCGTCCAGCACCAGAAGGTTGCTCTCCCGCGCCATCAGACGGGCCAGCAGCAGCCGCGCCTTCTCGCCCCCCGAAAGCGACTTGACGGGTGCGCGCGCCTGCGCCTCGTCGAAGAGAAAGTCCTTCAGATAGCCCACCACATGCCGCGGCTCTCCACGCACCATCACCTGATCTGCCCGGCCCGAGACGCGCATGTCGGGATCACCGGTCAGGCTGTCCCAGAGCGTCGCCTCCGGATCAAGCGCCGCGCGTGCCTGATCGAAGACCGCGATCTCCAGGTTGGTGCCAAGCTTCACCTCGCCCGCATCCGGCGCGACCTCGCCCAGAAGCATCCTGACCACCGTCGTCTTGCCTGCGCCATTGGGCCCGACGAAGGCCACCCGGTCGCCCCGCTGCACGGTCAGATCCAGGCCCCGGACGATCACCCGCCCGTCATAGACCTTTTCCAGCCCACGCGCCTCGATCACCTTCTTGCCGGAGACCGCGCCGCCGTCGAAGGCCATCGCCGCCGTCCCCTGCCGCCGGATCTGGGCCGCCCGCTCGGCCCGAAGCGCCTGCAGCGCGCGCACCCGGCCCATGTTGCGCTTGCGCCGGGCCGAGATCCCCTCGACCGCCCAGCGCCCCTCGGCCTTGATCTTGCGGTCAAGCTTGTGGCGGGCGGCGTCCTCTTCCTCCCAGAGCTTCTCGCGCCAGCCCTCGAACCCGGCAAAGCCCTGCTCCAGCCGCCGCACCACGCCCCGGTCGATCCAGAGCACGGCGCGCGCCAGGGCCGCGAGGAACGCCCGGTCATGCGAGATCAGCACGAAAGCCGTCTTCGTCTCGCGCAGCTGCTCTTCCAGCCAGCCGATCGCGGTGATGTCCAGATGGTTCGTGGGCTCGTCCAGCAGCATCAGTTCCGGCGCCTCGGCCATCAGCCGCGCCAGCGCCGCCCGCCGCCTTTCGCCGCCCGATGCGGTGGCGACATCGCCGCGCGGATCGAAGCGCAGGCCCTCGGCCACCACCTCGACACGGTAGCCTTCGCCCTCGGGCAGGGTGGCCGCGGCATAATCGCCCAGCGTGGCAAAGCCCGACATGTCGGGGTCCTGCTCCATATAGCCCACGCGCACGCCGGGGGCGGCGGCGCGGCTGCCGCGGTCGGGTTCGACCAGCCCGGCCATGACCTTCATCAGCGTGGACTTGCCCGACCCGTTGCGCCCCACCAGCGCGATCCTGTCGCCGGGCTGGACAGCCAGCGACAGGCCGTCGAAGACCGGGTTGCCGCCGAAGGTCAGCGAGATGTCGGAAAGTTGCAGAAGGGGTGCACGCGCCATGGCGCCCGAGCTAATCCGCGCCTCCGCGCAAGGCAAGCCCCTCGTCCTCAAGCGTCACCGCCGCCGCGACCTGTCGCAGAGCGCGCGCGCGCGCGGGCGGCACCTGCGCCACCTCCACCCCGGTGAAGACATGGAGCGTGCGAAGGTCATGGTCGATCACCGCGTGATCGCTGACCCGGCCGCCCATCGCCAGATAGGTCCGCAAGAGCGAGGGCAGCGCCCGCATGCCCTGCGCCGCAGCAGCCGCGCCCGCCGCATCCGCGCCCGCCGCATGAGGGCAAAGCGGCACCGTCTCGGGCGCCCGGCGCGCAGGCGCCCAGGACGGCGGCGCGACAAAGCCCCCGGCCAGCGCGGCGAAGGCCGCCGCATGGCGCGCCGGATCGGTGCCGGGAAAGGACGAGCAGCCAAACAGCATCCCCACACCCCAACCCTCGACCAGACGGGCCATCGCGCCCCAGGCCACGCGCAGCACATCGGCATCGCGCGGGCCGGGGCGGATGCAGAACCGCCCGACCTCGGCCAGCGGGCGGGGATCGCACGAGAGCCGTTCGAGATCGTAGAACTGCGCGGCGTAGGAGCGGCCGACCATCGCGCCCCGGGGCAGGAACAGAAGCCGGAAGGTGGCGCGCGGCACGCCGGTCCCGGCCTCCTCGATCAGGACATGGGTGCAGGCGGCGTCGAAGCCGTCGCCCTCGCGCCCGTCGGGCCGGGGGGCAAGGCCTGCCGCGTCGATGAAGCACTGGTGACGAAGCGCCCGGGCCGCGTCCAGCCCGGCCCCCTCGCGGACGATCCGGGCGCGATAGCGCAGACGGCCCATCGCGCTGTTCATGGCACCCCTCACTTGGCGGCGCGTCCGGCGCGCCCTAACTGTCTGAGCAAGCTTAGGAGGCTTCATGGACAAAGTCATCAAGACCGATGCCGAATGGCGCGCGCAACTGTCGGACCTTGCCTACAAGGTCACACGCAAGCACGGCACCGAACGCGCCTTCACCCACGACGATTTCCCCAAGGGCGCCGGCACATTTCGCTGCATCTGCTGCGACGCGCCCCTGTTCGACGCCAGGACCAAGTTCGACAGCGGCACCGGCTGGCCGTCCTTCTACGCCCCGATCGCGGCCGAGGCGGTGGGCGAAACCGTGGACCGCAGCTTCTTCATGCGCCGGACAGAGGTCCATTGCGCGCGCTGCGATGCACATCTGGGACATGTGTTCCCCGACGGCCCGGCGCCGACCGGCCTGCGCTATTGCATGAACGGCGTGGCGCTGACCTTCGATCCCGAGGAGGGCTGAGCAAGACCCGGCCCGGAGGCCTGCGTCTCAGGTCTCGGATGAGGCGCGGCGCAGAAGCTCGACCGTGTCGGGTGCGGCAAGCAGCGTCTCCTGCACCTCATAGGCAAGGTGGGGGCGATAGCTGTGCTGCGTGCCGCGCATCCCGGACGGCACGGCGGCGCGGGTGCGCGGGTCGATCAGAAGCGATTCGGCCGCGATGCCTTCGGCGAAGATGATCTGGTGGTCGTCGAAGAGAAGCTGGAAATACTCGACGAAGCCGCCGTCAAGCTGCACGACCGTCGTGCCGTTGATCAGATGGCGCACCTTGACCAGCACCTCGGGGCGTCCGGCGCCAAGCCTGTCCTGTCGCTGATAGACGAAGATGCGGTGATCGGAGCTGAGAACCAGGTCGTTCTCGTTGTGGAGCGTCCCCTTGCGGATCATGACCGGCGCGAAGGCACCCACCGCGCGCAGCACGTTCTGCCCGATCCAGCGGATCGGCTGGGCGCCGTCGTCGCGGGTCAGCACCTTGTCGCCCACGCGCAGATCCTCGATCCGGACCTGCGCACCGGAGGCCATGGTGATATGCGTCCCGCGGGTGAAGGAAACACAGGCCACCTCGGCAAATCGGGTGGTGGCGGCATGGCGGTCGATGCCGACAAGGCGGTAGTTCTTTTCCGGCAGAAGCGAGGCGAGCGGCAGGAGATAGACCTCGGCCGCCGCATCGTCTTCCACTTCGACCAGCACCAGCGTCTCGATCGTGCCGCCATCGGGCGCCATCAGCGTCAGGCAGCAGTCCAGATGGACGGTGTTGCCCGCCACCCCCATCTCGGAACCCTGCGCGACGGCAAGCCGCCCCGCCCCGTCAGGCAGGACGGCAAGGCTGAGCCGGCCGCGCGCAGCGTCGCGCGACAGCTGGTAGATGTCGTCCATCACCAGATCATCGGCGAAGGAGATCGGATCGCCCTCGGCGACGCCCTCGGTCACGACGAAGACCGCCGCCGGATAGACCGGCAGGGTCTGGATCGTCTGTCGGGCGGCGGGGTCGGTCATGGGTGGCGCGTCCTGAAGCTGCGCCCATGGATAGGGAGGGTCGTCGCAGGCGTCAACGCAAGCCGGCAGCGGGGCGGGCTTCGGGGGGGCGAACTTCGGGGGACGGTGGGGCACCTGA
>JAFIEN010000038.1 GCA_020832515.1 Rubellimicrobium sp.
GCCGCAGCTTCGCGCCTGCCGCCGACTTGCAGCCGCCTCGCCCCATGCGGGGCGGGTGCGGTTCCACGGTGCCCTGCCCCAGGCCGAGGTGCAGCGGCATCTGGCCCGGGCCGCGATCTTCGTCCTGCCCGCCCAGACCGGCCGCGACGGCGAGACCGAGGGCCTGCCCAGCGCGATCCAGGAGGCGATGGCCGCCGGTGCCGCGATCCTGAGCACGCGCCACGCGGGCATCCCCGAACTGGTGGCCGAGGGCGAAAGCGGGCATCTGGTCGACGAGGGCGACGCCGCGGGCCTTGCCGCTGCAATGGCGAGGATGCTGGCCGATCCCGGTACGGTCGCCGCCATGGGCCGCGCGGCGCGGCGCATCGCCGAAGAGCGGGTGGACCATCGCCGCCTTTACCACCGGGTCGAGATGGTCATGGCCGAGGCGATCAGCGCCGCGCGGGGCGCGGCACGGACAGCGGGCCGCCCGGCATGACCGCCCGTCGCCCGCTTTCGGTCTGCGCGATGACGACGGTGCGCAATGACGCGCTGTTCCTGCCGCGCTGGATCGCGCATTACGGCGCGGCCTTCGGGCCCGAGAACCTGCTGGTCATCCTTGACGGCCACGACCAGTCCCTGCCGTCCGATGCAGGCCCGGTCAACGTGATCCGCCTGCCCCACCAGCCCTTGCCGCGCGTGCCCGCGATGCGGCGGCGGGCGCGGGTCATGTCAGATATCGCGCGGGGCCTCTTTCGCTATCACGACATGGCCATCGCCACCGATGTGGATGAGTTCATCCTGGTCGATCCCGCCCTCGGGATGGGCCTGCGCGACTATCTGGCCTCGCGGGTCAGGCCACCGGCCGCAATCTCGGCGCTTGGCCTGGACGTGGGCCAGCACCTGCGGCTCGAGGCGCCGCTCGACCCCGCCCGGCCCTTTCTGGATCAGCGCGGCTTCGCCCATGTCTCGGCCCGCTACACCAAGCCCGCCATCGCGACGCGGCCCGTGACCTGGGGTTCGGGGATGCATCGGGTGAAGGGGCGGAACTTCCATATCGACCCGAACCTGTTCCTTTTCCACTTCGGCATGGTCGATTTCACCCGCGCCACCGGCAAGACCGCCGATCCAGATCGGCTCGCCACCGGCTGGGAAGGGCATCTGGCCCGGCGCGAGGCGCTGTTCTCGATCATCACCAACGCCACGCCGCAGGACGGCGACGCCTATTTCCCCGTCGCGCGGCGACGGCAGACCTGGGTGCGCCCGCTCTGGGCGCTCAACAAACCCGGCATGATCCCCGGCGATCCGGTCATCCGCATCCCCGACCGGTTCCGCGGTCTGGTCTGAAGGCACCCGGCTTTACCTGCCCCCACCGACTGTCTATATCGCCAGGATGCCGGCCCCGGACGACCCGGGCCGGCGCAATGACGGCAAGGCGGGCCGATGGACGGGATCCTCTACATCGCGACGGGCGAGGCCTTCACCCGCGCCGCCAATGCCGCGGCAGCCTCGGTGCGCGCGCAGTGCCCCGGCCTTGCCATCGACATCTTCACCGACAGCGCCGGGGTGCTTGACCCCGCGCTTTTCGACCGGATCCTGCCGATCGAGGATCCGCATCGCCGCTCCAAGGTCGATTACCTGCCCAGGACCCGTTTCGACCGGACGCTCTACCTTGATACCGACACAAGGATCGTGGCCGACATCACCGAGATGTTCGACATCCTCGACCGGTTCGACATCGCCTTCGCCCATGCCCATGCGCGCAACAAGACGACCCATGTCGAACACTGGACCAAGCCCCTCCCCCCCGCCTTCCCGCAACTCAACGGCGGTGTGATCCTGTATCGGCGGACCCCGGCCGTGACCGCCTTTCTTGCGGACTGGTCGCGCGCCTATCACACGGCGGGCTTCGGCAAGGACCAGACCACCTTGCGCGAACTGGTCTGGGACAGCGACCTTCGGCCCTATATCCTGCCCCCCGAATACAACATCCGCTATGAGAAATACCTCAAGGTCTGGACCCGCGACGAGGCCAGCCCGAAGATCCTCCACTACCGCCGCTTCCATGACGAACATGGCGCGGTCGAGGATGCCCGCAAGCTGGGCGGGCTGCGCCCGCTGTTTCGCCGCCTCAAGGGACGGGTCGCCGGGCTGAAGGCCAAGGCGCGGGCCGAGCGGGCCAAGGTCTTCTGCATCGGGTTCCACAAGACCGGCACCTCGAGCCTGTCGCGCGCGCTGAAATCGCTGGGCTATCGCACGATCCACGGCGACAGCCCCGCCAGCCGCCCCGGCGGGGACGAGGGGCGCAGCCTTCTGAAACTGATCGAGGCGGGCGATTACGACCTGCCCACCTTCCACGACTTCGACGCCTTTTCCGACAACCCCTATTTCTCGATCTGGCGCGAACTCGACGGCCGCTTTCCCGGCGCGCGCTTCATCCTCACCCTGCGGGACGAGGACGACTGGATCGACAGCTGCATCCGCTACTACAAGGACCGCCCCATCCGCCCGATGCGCGAGTGGATGTTCGGCCCCCATGCCGACCCGTCAGCCAGCCCCGAGGCGCGCGCGGCGTGGCTGCAGGCCTACCGGCGCCACAATGCCGAAGTGCAGGCCCATTTCGCCGGGCGGCCCGATTTCCTCGTGCTGGATCTCGCGGCGGGCGACGGATGGGACAAGCTCTGCCCCTTCCTCGGCCTGCCCGTTCCCGCCCGGCCCTTTCCGCATGAAAACCGCAGCGCCGCAGCACAAGGGGCCTGACCATGGATGCCGTCATCTCTTTCCCGAAATCGGGCCGCACCTGGTTGAGGGTGATGCTCGACCAATACGGGCTGGCACTGGAATGGACCCATGCCGGGGCGGGCCATGGCAACGGGCGGCCGATCTCGAAGCTCGATACATCCGAGGCGCGCAAGTATCGCCGCATCCTGTTCCTGCACCGCGACCCGCGCGACACGGTCGTCTCGGGCTACTACCAGAAGGCCTTTCGCCGCGACGGCTATGCCGGGACGATGTCGGATTTCATCCGCGATCCGTTGCACGGCATCGACAAGGTGCTGCGCTACAACGACATGTGGATCGCGCTGGCGCGGACCCGGCCCGACATGACGGTCGAAAGCTACGAGGCCCTGCAGGCCGATACCGAAGGCACGCTCGCGCGGATCGTGGCTTTCTTCGGCCAACCCGTCGATGCCGAGCGCATCCGGCAGATCGTCGAGGACAGCCGCTTCGAGCGGATGCAGGCGCGCGAGCGCGAGGGGGACTATGCCCGCAGCTACGGCAAGATCCTGACCCCCTCCGACCCAAGCCAGCCCGACAGCTTCAAGGTGCGCAAGGGCAAGGTCGGCGGCTACCGCGACGAGCTTTCGCCCGAGGATATCGCCTATTGCGACGCCGCCGTCGCAGCCTTCACGCCCTCACGCTAAGCGGGTCGGGATGGATCATGTCCCCGACCCTGCCCCTCTTGCGCTGCGCGAGGCGGATTTCGTGGTCTTTGGCGGGCGGCGGCTGATCTTTCGCCATCCAAACAACCCCGGCCGGCTTCTCAAGGTGATCCGCCCCGACCGCGACCGGGCCGCTCGCCGGATCTGGCGGACGGGCCAGTTTCGTGTGTTTCAGGAGGAGATCTCCGAATACCTGGTCCTGCGCGCCCGCGACCCGAATGCCGAACCGCTTGTCGCGCCGATCCACGGGCTGGTCGAGACGACCCTCGGCCTCGCGCTCGAGGTAGGGCGGATCGCCGGGCCGGACGGCGGGCTTGCGCCAACACTGGACGACCTGATCCGCGACGGGGGCGTCACGCCCGAGATGCGAGAGGGCATCGACCGGCTGGCCGCGCGGCTGGCCGCGCTGCATGTCGTCGTCAGCGATTTCAAGGCGCATAACCTTGTGCTCTTGCCCAATGGCCGGGATTTCTGCGTCATCGACGGGTTGGGGGAAAAGGTGCTTCTGTCGCTGCGCAAACGCAGCCGCCTTGTCTGGCGGCTCTCGCTCGAACAGGCGCGGCGCAGGCTGCACGCGCGGATCGCCACCGGCCGCCACCGGCCCCTGCGGGACCGTGCCCGCCTCCCCGAAGGGCTTCGGCTGGCCGACATGGCGGTGACGGATGCGGAGCAGACGCCGTGATCGTCAGCCACGCCCATCGCTTCATCCTCGTCAAGACCCGCAAGACGGCCGGAAGCTCGGTCGAGCTTGCCCTCTCGCCGCATCTGGGGCCGGGCGATCTGGCCACGCCGCTGCGCCCCGAGGAAGAGGCCCGCCGCAACGCGCCCCCGGGGCTGCGGATCGCCACGCCGCTGGTGATGACGCGCAGGTTCTACCCCTGGCCGCTCAAGACCCATGCACCACTCTGGCAGGCACATGACTGGATCGGACGCGGGGCCGGGGCCTACCGGGTGGTCAGCCTCTGCCGCAATCCCTGGGACAAGGCCGTCTCGCATTTCTTCTGGAGCTGCCGCGACCGGAATGTCCGCGCGCTCGATTTCGACGCTCAGCGGCAGGCCTTCATCGACTTCACCCGGACCAAGGGCCCGCGCAGGTGGTTCGACAGGCTGACCGGCCGGATGCCGCCCAAGGCGCTGGACGGCAACTGGCGCCTCTACCAGATTGACGGGGCGCCCCGGCTCGATTTCGTGATCCGCTACGAATATCTTGCCGAGGATCTTGCTGCCCTCGGCCCCTGGCTTGGCCTCGATCGACCCGTGACGCTGGTGGGGATCAAGGCCAAATCCGGTCTCCGGCCCGGCGACACACGCCACTGGAGCGACTATTACGACGCAACCACCCGCGATCTGGTGGCACACTATAGCGGGCCCGAGATCGATTTCTTCGGCTATGACTTCCCTGGGTCAGCCCAGCCGCGCGGCCCGATCCTCACCCCGACGTCGCACCAACCGGTCGTACCGGCCTGACGATGCGCATGCCCGGACCGCTCGAACGGTCCGGTGCCCGGCCTTGATCCGCCTCAGCTGCAGAGTTCGCCGCCGTCATCACATGTCGGCGGCCCGAAGTTCTGGAACAGGATCAGATTTCCGGTATCGAAGGCGACCTGTGGCGCAAAGCGCGGGCGGGTGACGATCGCCTGCCGGAAGACCTGAGGCGAGATCCCGACATTGTAGAGCGGCGTGTAATTGACGAAGGTCTCGACCAGGATCATCGTGTCACCCTCCGGGATCGACGGCAGGCGATCCGAAAGGGGGCCATTGACCTCGGCATTGGACAGGACGGGACCCGTGCCGGTATTGACCGACCAGATCGCCAGGAAGCGTTGTTCGTCATCATCCCATCCGATGCTCGAGACGCGCATCGTGGTCGGGTTGCGGGTCCGGGCAAGGATGTCGTGAAGCTGGTTCATGCCCAGGACGAAATCCTCGTCGATCGGATCGGTCTGGCGCGACACGCCGTCGGCGACGATATAGGCCGCCTTCTGGCTGGCCGTATTGACCCGGAATGCGTCGAAGAACACGAAGACCGCTGTGAAGGCGAAGACCACCATCGGAAGCGCCAGCATCACCTCGATCGTGATCGCGCCGTCTTCATCCGTCAGGAAATTGCGTCTGGACTTGCGCATGGTCACCTCGGTTCGTTGACGAAGGATGAAATCGTGAACAACTGATACCCACCACTCGCATCCAGAGGCAGGCGCATGCCCCAGGGCGAGGTCGGAAACAGCGGATCGATGATCAGGCAGGCGCGCAGGATCATCATCTCGTTGCTGCCGCCGCTTGTCACCTCGGTCACGGGAACGATCTCCTCGGCCCGATCGATGCAGGCCGGCGGCGTCGTCGGGAAATTCCAGGATGTCGTGCTGACCCGCCGAAGTTCCAGGAGCAGGTTATCCTCGCAATTCTGGACGATTCCCGTCTGGGAACAGATTGCACGCCGCAGGTCCTGCATCGTCATGTTCGGCGGTGCATTTCCCAACCTGAGCGCGCGCACCGTCACGTCGACCGCGCGGTCAAGCATGACCTGCCGGGTCATCGTCAGCCCGAGTTCGACCCCCATTCCCATGAACATGAACATGATCGGCGCGACGATCACGAATTCGATGGTCGAAGAGCCGTCGTCGTCGCGGCGGAACCGGCGGAAGAAGCGACTGATCCGTCTCATTGCACCAGCCTCAACCGATTGATGGTTCCGGCGATCGCTCGGAAGGCGCGGCGAATGTCTGTCCCCTGCACATCGAAGAAGTGGCTCTGCGAGGTTGCGCACATCTGCATCGAGGCCACGCCGACCGAGGGCGCTTCGAACGCCACCGTGAAGATGGGGATCCCACGCTCCTTCACGGTGTCGCAGATGGCGCGGAGATGCTCGTTCTTGTCGGCAGCGGCACGACGCGACAACCAGGTGTTGATCCAGTTGGAGGTGATGGTGTTGCGCTGCGCGTTGGTGCTGCCGAGCGGGTTGCCATAGAGATTGCGCGCAACCCAGCGCACCGTGTGACGGTTCCAGACCTGATCCCACGTCATCTGCTGGACAGTGCCGAAGTTGGACGTGCTCGGTGCACCCCATGGGCGGTTTTGCCAGGTGTTGTTGTGCGGAACGAACCAGCGGTTGGGCGCAGCCTGGCCGGCATGAAAGATCGAGATGCGATTGTCGCTCGGGTTGCGCCAGATCGTCGAGGGGCCGGTCTTGTAGTCAGGATGCATCATCCACTGTTCGAAATTCTCGCCGTCGGTCATGATGACCATGACCTTCAGCACGTCGGGATCGTCATAGTTCAGCGGGCGTCCGGCAAAGGCGCTGTCCACCGTTCCGTTCGAGATCATCGACGAGATGACCGGGCGCATCGCCGGGTCGAGCAGGGCCGCGCCCCATTTGACCCCGATCTCGATCGAGGTATTGCCGTCGGCCATCAGGTTGCCCACCCGATTGCGCAGGAAGTTTCGATCGCCCGACATGGTGACGATCTCGCTGCGATTGCCGGTATGGATCGGGCAAAAGAACATCTGCGGCGCTTCGCTTGTGAACCAGGGATCGAAATGTCCCGTCCCGACAAGGGTGGCCCCCGGTGTGATCGACATCGTGTTGTAGACCGAGGGGTGGAAATCCACGCAATGCGACTGCGGCACCGAGGGCGTGATGTTGAAGAAGCTCGCCAGTTCGGGCCCGAGATTGACCTGGCCGGTATAGGGAATGATGGACACGGACACCTGGCCGGGTTCGGCATTCTCGAACAGGGTGTCGATGAAGTCCTGCCCGGCGATGCGCAGGTTCCCGATCCGGTTGAACCAGTTCATCGAATTGGACAGATCGAGGATCAGAGCGACCTCGACCTTGCTGTAGCGCTCTTCGGCGGCGCTCACGGGCGTCACGTTCAACTGGTTGATCCCGACGAACCGCATGAACACCGTGGGCAGCACGCTGGCCGTGTCGACACGGACCTGGCGGAAGTTCAACCCTTCGTCGATATGGATCGCCTGGATGTAATTCTCGAGCCCCTAGCGGCGGAAGTATTCGCGCACGACCTCTTCGGGATCATTGGGCTGGCGCAGACTGCCTGCCGCCAGAACCGCCCGGTCGGCAGTGTTTTGCAGATGCACCCGGCGATGCTCGTAGCGCATCACGTCGACGGCCAGCCCCCCGACGATCAGTATGATCAGGAAGACGAACATGGAGAAGACGGTCATCGAACCGGCTTCATCACGAGCAAAGCCTGAGCGGCCCGCAGCCTTGGCGTAATTCGAGCGACGTCTCATCGACGCACCCCCCCATTCTTGAACAACCGACAACTCGGACCCTTCCGGACATCTTGGCAGCAGTCTGGTCGGGCGATTTCACCTAACTCTGGTTAAGGGGCAGAAATGTGGCAACTTTCGGATGATGCGCGATTGACCGCCGCCTGCTGGAAACGATCACCCACGCTGTGACTGTGCCGTTTCCGGCCCGGCATCAGTGGGACGCAAAGCGATGAGAGCGCGTGCCTCGGGAAGCACCTCGACGACCCGCCGCTCAAGCGCCTTGCGAAGTGATTCGGCGTCGGCAAGATCCCGAACCACGGCAACTTCGGCAACAACGTCATGGCCCTCGACCCGGCGGTAAAGGCGCAGGACAGGCACGTCGCAGACGGCCGAGTTGTCTAGCAGCGCCTCAAGCACTGCCAGCGAATCGCGCGGGTCGGAGACATCCAGCAGCAATGCGGTCGCCCTCAAACCGATCCGGAACGCCGTCCAGGTCAGAAAGCCCGCAAGGACCAGCGTGGCCACCGTATCGGCCCCCGCCCAGCCAGCCTGACACAGCAACAGCCCCACCAGAACCACGACCGATCCGATCGAGTCGGTACGGAAATGAAGCGCATTGGCTTCGAGCGCGATGCTGCCGGTCTGGCGCGCGACGCGCCCCACGATCATGGCACGCAGGTAATCCAGCACGATCGCAACCGCGACAAGGCCGAGTTGCCAGTCCGAGACTTCAACCTCGCTGCGGCCCAGAAGCAGCTTCTGCGCGGCAAGATACCAGATGCAAACCGCCACGATCCCAAGAAGGGCAGCCTCGATCAGCGCGGCCAGAACCTCAAGCTTCTGTCGGCCCACGGTCCAGGTCGGACAGGCCTGTCGCGCCGCCGAGATGATGAAGACGATGGTTACCGCCGTCACGATCACATCGATCAGCCCCTGCGTGCCATCTGCGATCAGCGCGAGCGATCCCGTCATGAGGCCGATCAGCAACTTGCCGAAGGTCAGCACCATGGTCGTGACCAACGAAAAGGTGGCCACGGTGATCTTGGAGCGCAGTATGCCCGTCTGATCCCGCACCGTTGTCGCACGGGAAGTGATGTCTATGTTGATCCCGGTCATGAGCCCGTCTTCGATCCAACCCTTCCCACCGATGCGCGGGCAATGTGGCAGCTTTCGGGAAAACATCGTGACGAAAGGGTGAACGCGCCGGTTTCGAGGCCGCACCATTGTGCGCAGGCTTTCTGCAGGGTCCTGTTGCACCATCATGTTTCAGTTCCGATCCCTGTCATCATGACCGCCCCTGGTCTGATGCGCGCCCCCCGACCACGGCAGGCGCCAGCATGCCGCGAAACAGGGCCACTCGTTACGCTGCGACACTGCGCCGGCCCCCCGGTTGACCGGAAAGGAGCATCGACCCACGCCCTCTTGCATAGCGGCCGAATCTTTAGATCCCGATAACGCGGCCCGGTTCCGCATGATCCCGTCAGATCACCCCGGGCGCATCACCGTGTCGAGATTGCGACTCTCCTCCCTCTGGCGGGCCTTCAGGACAGGAGATACGCTTCTGTCATGCGCGCAGGCCTGATCATCGCTGTCCTGAGTCTGGTGGCCTGCGGCCGCCCGCTGACCGTGGGCGAGGCGGATTTCGCCATGATGCTGAAAGGGCCAAGCTTCGATCCCGGCCCCGTCCGGTTGCATGCCGATCTAGCCGTCGGTGCCCCGATCAGCCGCCCCGCGCCCCCCCGCGTCACCTGCCGCCAGCGCCTCTTTCCGCCACCCGAGGGCAACACCATCCGGGCCCAGACGGGCGCGATGGCCATCTTTCGCTCGGTCCATTTCCGGTCCGATCTCTATGCCGAGGATTTCACCCAGGGCTGGCCCGACACGCTGCCGCTGCTGCGCGCGATGCTTTTCGCGCATGAAATGGTCCATGTCTGGCAATGGCAGAACCGCGAACTGACCGGATATCACCCGCTTCTGGCTGCCTTCGAGCATGTCACGACGGCCGATCCCTACCTGTTCGACCCCGACACGACGACGCGCTTTCTTGACTACGGGTTCGAGCAGCAGGGCACGATCATGGAAGAATACATCTGCTGCCGCGCCCTTGCCCCCGAGGCCGAGCGGACGGTGCGGCTGCACGAGATGCTGTCCGAGCATTTCTCGCCACCGCCGCTGGACCAGCCGCTGGCGACGAACATCCTCATCCCCTGGCGCGATGCCGAGATCGCGGGGATCTGCGACTGATCCCTCACTCCAGCTGCGGAAGCGGCGGGTCCTGGATCGCGGCGATGAAGGCCACAAGGGCGGCGACAGGTTCGCTGGTGGCCAGATACTGTCCGGCCTCGGTGCGCAGCAACGCGTCGCTGTCGTCGAACAGGGCACCATAGACGGGCATCGGGCTGCCGTGACTGACCAGCGGGTCGCGCCCGTCGATGCGCAGGACGATCCGGATCACCGGCAGGACGGAGGCATTGCGCGCGGCAAGCGTGGTCAGGTCGGACGGCTGGATGATCAACACAGGTGCAAGCGGCCCGTCGCCAGTCGCGTCGGCGCCGTGGCAGGCGGCGCAGTGATAGGCGTAAAGCTCGGCCCCGCGCGCGGCATCTTCGGCCCCGAGGGTGAACGGGGCCAGCATGAGGGCGGCGGCAAGACACGTCAGGCGCATGGGCGGACTCTCCGGATATCTGGCGCCCTTACTGACCCGGTCCGGCCGGACCTGCCATGATCTGGATCAGATCGCCGTCACTCCTGCAGCGTGGCGATGAACTCGGACAGCGCCAGCAACACCGCGGGCACCGGCGTGCCTGTGCCATCGGGGTTTTCGACGATGACCGTGGGCCCAAGATCGCCCGCGCCGAACTCGGGCATGGGCGTGCGAAGATGCGTCCCCCGGCTGTAGCCATCGATCGTCGACATGACGAAATCGCGCGGGAAAACGCCACCGTTATTGGCGCTGAGCATGGTCAGATCAGGGGCTGCAGGCGCCATGGTGATGCCGTTTGCCAGGGATCCGCGCCCGTCGGCGCCGTGGCAGACGCTGCAATTCGCCATGAAGGCGGTACGCCCCGACACCTCGGGCTCCTCCGCCACGCAGGCCGCAAGGGCCAGGATCGCCATCATTGCCGGACCGGTTCTCATGTGCTGCCTCCTCTTCCCGTCATGCTGCGGGGTTGAGGTGATCTTGCCGTCCGGCGGCCAAAAGGTCCAGCCTTCTCCCGGAACTCCGGCGGAACTCCGGTCAGGCCGCCGCGCGCGCCTTCATCCCCCAGCGGATGCGCGGCACCAGGACCGAGGCGATCAGCAACAGCCCCACGACGCCTGTCTGGATATGGCCGGTGATGTTCATCAGCGCCATTCCGTTGCGCAAGGACAGCACGATCAGGATCGCCAGAAGCGTGCCCAGAAGCGTGCCCGAGCCGCCAAAGATGCTGACGCCGCCCAAGAGCACCATGGTGATGATGTCCAGCTCGAACCCCTGCGCCACATCGCCCCTGACCGCCCCCACCCGCGCGGCGAACAACAGCCCCGCGAAGGCCGAAATGGCGCCCGACATGATGAAGATCACCAGCTTGTGCCGGGCCGTGTCGATGCCGGCGTAATCCGCCACCTCGCGGTTGGTGCCGATCACATAGGTCTTGCGGCCAAAGCCCGAATGCTGAAGCACGACGTAAAGCACCACGAACAGCACCACGAAGGCCACCAGCGCGAAGGGCACCGGCCCGATCAGCCCCCTCTGGCCCAGCGCGTTGAACCAGTCGGGAAAGCCGCTTACCCCCCGATCCTCGACCAGAACCCGCGCCAGCCCCCGGAACCCGATCAGCGTGGCCAGGGTAACGACCAGCGAGGGCAGCCCCACCTTGGCGATGAACCAGCCGTTCAGCGCGCCCCCGGCTACCCCGATCAACAGGCAGATGCCGATGGCAAGGCGCGGGTCCACCCCCTGCTGGAACATCCAGCCGAAGGCACAGGCCGACAGGCCCATCATCGAGCCGACGGACAGGTCGATCTCGGCATTGATGATGACGAAGGTCATCACCAGGGCCACGATGATCTTTTCGATCGAGAGCTGGAACAGGTTGATCTGGTTGCCCACGGTCAGGAAATTGGGCGAGAGCCACGAATTGCCCGCGATGATGACGATCAGGACGAGGAAGAGGAAGCCTTCCCAGCTTTGCAGACGGCGGATCATTGTGCCTCGGCCTCCTTGCGTTCCCTCTCGCGCCGCACGCGCAGCGCGATCAGCCGGCGCATCAGGATCGCGTCCACCGCGACGGCCATCAGGATCAGCGCGCCCAGCACCGCCTCGCGCCAGAATTCGGTGACGAAGGGCCAGCGGACAAGGCTGGTCTCGATCAGGTCCACGAGAATGGCCCCGATCAGCGCGCCGATCACGGTGCCCGACCCGCCGAAGATGTTGACGCCACCCACCACGGCCGCGGCGACCGATTTCAGCTCGAACCCAAGCCCCGCCACCACGGTGATATTGCCGAAGCGGGCCAGGAACATGAACCCGGCCAGCCCCGCCAGCGCACCCGACAGCACGAAGGCGGCAAAGACGGTCGCCTTGATGTTGATCCCCGCCATCTCGGCCGCTTCGGGGTTCGACCCCACGGCATAGAACTTGCGCGCGGGGCGCAGGCGCATGAGGGCAATATGAACGGCCACCACGATGAGGACCGCGATCACGAAGGCCGCGCGGAACTGCACGCCCGCCACCTCGAAAACCACCGTGTTGGGAAACTGCACCAGCCATTCGGGCAGAGTGTCCGAGGTGATCGACCGCGCCCCCGAATATTCCACCAGCAGCGAGCGGAAGATCGCCATCGTCGCCAGCGTCACGATGATCGCGGGCACCCGCGCATAGGCGACCAGAAGCCCGTTCACCACGCCGAAACAGGCCCCCACAAGGATGGCATAACCCGCCAGCAGCAGCGGCGAGATCTCGGGCCAGCCCGCGACCATGTTGCCTGTCGCGAATGCCGCAAAGCCCACGATCGAGCCGACCGAAAGGTCGATGTTGCGCGTCAGGATCACCAGCGTCTGCCCACAGGCGATCAGCGCCATGATCGCCACCGAGGACGAGATGCGGTTGAACAGCCGCGCGTTGAAGTAATTGTCGATCTGGCTGGCGAAGAAGGCCACCACCAGCCCCAACACGACCAGCAGGGCAAGTATACGCAGCGTCTGCGGGCTGATCCGGTCCATCAGGCGGCCCCCTGCATCTGCCCGGTGGCCAGCCGCATCACCGCTTCCTGACTGGCTTCCTCATGGGGCAGGATCCCCATCTGCCGCCCCTCGCGCATGACAAGGATCCGGTCACCCAAGGCCAGCACTTCGGGCAGGTCGGAGGAAATCACCAGCGCGGCACCCCCGGCGGCCACGAAATCGCGGATCAGGTCATGCACCTCGGCCTTGGCGCCCACATCGATCCCCCGGGTCGGTTCATCAAAGATCAGAAGGTCGGGCTTCATCTCAAGCCATTTGGCCAGCATCACCTTCTGCTGGTTGCCGCCCGACAGCATCGCCACCGCAAGCTCCACATGCGGCGTGCGGATGTTGAGCCGCTTGCGATGGCTTTCCGCCACCGCCCGCTCCTGCCCCAGCCGCACAAGGCCAAGGGGCGAGAGCACCTTGCCCAAGGTGGCCAGCGTCACATTCGCCCGGATCGGCATCGGCATCGCCAGCCCCAGCTTGCGCCGATCCTCGGAGACATAGGCAATGCCCGCCGCAATCGCCTGCGCCGCATCGCGCGGGCGATACGGCTGGCCCTTGTAGACGACCTCGCCCCCGGTGGGCGGCCGGATCCCGAACAGCGCCAGCGCCACATCCGTGCGCCGCGCGCCGATCAGGCCGGCCATGCACAGAACCTCGCCCCGGTGCAGATCGAAACTCACGCCCGAGAATACCTCCTCGACCGCCAGGTCGCGTACCGACAGAAGCACCTCGTCGCGCGTCTGGCTCGGCGCCTTGGCGTAGAAATTCCCCACCTCGCGCCCGACCATATCGGCGATCAGGCTGTCGGGCGTCACCTCGCCCACGGGCCTGGTCGAGATATGCTGCCCGTCGCGGATCACCGTCACGCGGTCGGCCACCTCGAAGATCTCTTCCAGCCGGTGGCTGATATAGACGACCGCCACCCCCTGCGCCGCCAGCGTCCGCGCCACGCGGCGCAACTCGCCCGCCTCATGGGCCGACAGGCTGGCCGTCGGTTCGTCCATGATCAGCACGCGCACATCCTGCGACAGCGCGCGCGCGATCTCGACCGCCTGCTGCTCGGCCAGCGTCAGGCCCGCGGCGATCCGGTCCACATCCAGCCGCATCCCGATCCGGTCGATCAGCGCATGGGCCTTTTCGCGCAACTGGCCCCGCCGCTGCAGAAGCCCCAGATCGGTCGCCGAAATGAAGATGTTTTCCGCCACGTCCAGATCGGGAAAGACCATCGGCTCCTGATAGATCGCCGCCACGCCAAGGTCGCGCGCGGCCTTGGTGCCGGGGATCGCCACCACCTGCCCGTCGATCAGGATCGTGCCCGAGGTCGGCTGATGCACCCCGGTCATGATCTTGATCATCGTGGACTTGCCCGCCCCGTTCTCGCCCACGACGGCATGCACCTCGCCCGGCAACAGGCTCAGCGACATGCCCGACAGGGCCTGCGTCATGCCGAAGCTTTTCGACACGTCCTGAAGCGCCAGAACCGCTGCGGTCATGGGGGAACCTCTCAAGATACGAAAAGGCCGCAGGCAGGACAGGCCCGCCCGCGGCCCGATGCCGCCCGTTACTGGGCCGCAGCCTCGACGTTGTCGGCCGTATAGACGGTGAACGGCCCCATCAGAATGCGCTTGGAACCCTCACGACCCGGATCTTCCTCGATCGTGTATTCACCCATCCGTCCGGCGACAAACGTCTCGCCGATCTCGCCCGTCAGCTGGCCCGTGGCCAGACCATAGGCGGTGTAGTAGGTCAGGTAACCAAGGTCACGGAAATCCCACAGCGCGAATTCCGGCGCACAGCCGTTCATCGTGTAGCTGACCATTTCCGAAGGCAGACCAAGACCGGAGGTCTTGACCTGATCGCACAGCCCCTCGTCCTGCATCGCCTTGGCCGCGGCCTGGATACCCACGGTGGTGGGCGCCATGATCAGGCCCAGATCGGGATGGCTGTCGACCCGCGCCAGCGCGCGGTTGTAGCTGACTTCCGCCTGATCGTCGCCATAGACGATATCGACCAGCTCGATATCGGCATATTTGGCATCCGCAGCCAGCGTCTCCTGCATCGCGGCGATCCAGGCATTCTGGTTGGCCGCATCGGGCGTCGCCGACAGCACCGCCATCTGGCCCGACCCGCCAAGGATCGAATGCGCCATATCGGCCATCACGACGCCGATCGAGCCGAAATCGACCTGCGCCACGAACACATCCTCGCCCGCGCCGCCCGGGATCGGGCTGTCCCAAGTCACGACGCGGGTGCCCGCGGCTTGTGCTGCTTCCGCCGCCGGCGCGATCTGGTCACCGGCATTGTTCGACAGAAGCACCGCGCCCACGGCATTGGTCGCGGCCGTCGTCATGATCTCGATCTGCCCCGCGACCGAGTTTTCCGGCGTCGGCCCCTGGAACAGCAGGCTGCCCGGGTTACCAAGCTCGGCATGCGCTTCCTGCGCGCCTTCATTGGCCTGGTCGAAGACGAGGATCCCGAGGAACTTGGGCAGAAGAACCATGTCGGTCTCCATCCCCGGCTCCAGCGTGATCGCATCGGCGCTCGCCATGCCCGCCGTCCCGGCCAGAAGCGCCGCGGTCAGGCTCAGTTTCGTGAATTTCAGCATGTCATCCTCCCGGAGGGTTTTTCGATCCGGTCTTCCGGGGGGTCCCTCCCCACCCCCGGGCCGGTAACTCGACAGGCCTAGAGCGGCACCGGCTTGCGCGGCTCCTCGCCCCGCAGCGCGCGGGTCACATCCTCGGCCACCAGCCCCTGCAAGCGCCCGATCGCCGCCTCGGAATACCAGGCGGCATGCGGCGTCAGCAAAAGATTCGGAGCATCGCGCAACGGGCTGTCCGCAGGCAGCGGCTCGGTCCGAAACACATCCAGCGCCGCGCCCCCGATCACGCCGTCCCGCAGCGCTGCCGCCAGATCGCCCTCGTCGATCAGAAGCCCGCGCGCGGTGTTCACGATCATCGCATGAGGCTGCATCCGCGCCAGATGGGCGGCATTGAAGAACCCGGTGGTCTCCCCGGTCGCCGGCGCATGAAGCGAGACGATATCCGCCGTCGCCAGCAGCACGTCATTGCCCACCAACTCGACATCCAGCTCAGCCGCCAGCGTCGCCGACAGCCCCGGATCGGCAGCGATGAAGCGAAAGCCGAACCCCTTGAGCCGCGCCAGAACGGCCCGGCCGATCTGGCCCAGCCCGAAGAAGCCGAACACCGTCTCGGAGAAGGGCTTCATCGGCCGGGCAACCTTCACCGCCGCCCAGTCGCCGGCCCGCACCGAGGTATCCATCACGGCCAGCTTGCGCAGCAGCGCCAGCCCCATCGCGGCGGTATGGTCAGCCACCTCGTCGGCGCAGTAATCGGGCACGTAGCCCACCCTCAGCCCCGCCGCCCGCGCCGCGACCAGGTCGATATTGTCATAGCCCACGCCATAGCGGATCACCGTGCCGCCCGGCACCATGGCCGCGGCCGCCTCCGCCCCGAAGGGCGCGAATTGCACCAGCGCGACATCCGCCCCGGCCACGGCCTCGGCCACCTCGCCCGCGCCCCTGCACTGATGCGCGGCGAACCCGGCCCCGGCCCCTTCGGCCGCCGCCGCCTCCTGCGTCAGGGCCGGAAAGGTGTAATCCGTGACGACAACCCGCTTCACGCGCAAACCCCTGCTTCTTTTGTTACCAAATATCCCGGGGGAAGCGGCCGAAGGCCGCTGGGGGCAGAGCCCCCCAGACAGAAATTTGGCCAAATTTCTGCCCGCGCACCGCTCCGGCCTGTCGTCATGCCTTCCCCCCCAAACCCTTTGACAGATCCTGGACCTTCGCCTAAGACGTCAAGTGGTCAGACCAATTAATCGCAACAGCCGGCACAAGGTCAAGAGAAATGTTCAACCTCGCCACCGTCCCCGTCCCCTCGCTTCAAGGCAAGACCATCCTTGTCACCGGCGCCGGCCGGGGCATCGGCGCCGAGCTTGTCCGCCAGCTGGTCGACCACGGCGCACAGGTCTTTGCCGGCTTCTACGGCGCGGCCGACATGGGCGCGCTGGCAGGGGCCGTCACCTTTCCGCTCGACGTGACCGATGCCGCCTCCGTCGCCGCCGCCGTGGCCAAGCTCGAGGCTTTCGGCGGCCGGCTCGACGTGCTGGTCAACAACGCCGGCGTCATCGCACCCATCGGGCATCTCGAACACCTGCCCGCCGATACGCTGAAACCCGCCTTCGAGGTCAACGTGGTTGGCCTCCAGCGCATGACCATGGCCTGCCTGCCGCTCCTGAAGGCCTCGAAAGGGGTGATCGTCAACGCAGGCACCGGTGCCGCCACCACGCCGATGGAGGGCTGGACGGCCTATTGCGTCTCCAAGGCCGGCGCGCGCATGCTGACCCAGATGATGGCGCTGGAACTGGCGCCGCATGGCATCCAGTCCTTCTTCATCGGCATCCCGCCCACCGATACGGCGATGCAGTCCGAGATCCGGCAGGCCGGCCTCAACCCGATCAGCCAGATCCCCCAGGAAAAGCTGGTGCCCACCGATGTCCCGGCCAGCGTCATGGCCTGGCTCTGCTCGGACGAGGCGCGCAGCCTGGACGAGGTCCTGCTCGACGTGCGCCATGAGCACTTCACCGCGATGATGAACCTCTGAGACGCGCGCGCTGCGGCCTCAGGCCTCGATCAGGGCGCTGAGTTCGGCCACCTTCGCCGCCAGCAGCGCCCGGTCGCCGCGTGTCTCGACATTCAGGCGCAGCACATTCTCGGTGTTTGACGCCCGCAGGTTCGCCCGCCAGTCGCCCATGTCGAAGCTGACGCCGTCCAGCCGGTCCACGGCCCGCGCGGCCGCCAGGCAGGCCGTCTCGACCCGGGCGATGGCGGCGGCCTTGTCCTCGATGTGAAAGTTGATCTCGCCCGATGACGGGAAGGCCGCCCGCATCTCGGCCAGAAGCGACGAAAGCGACCGGCCCGAGCGGGCCACCAGCTCGGCCACAAGAAGCCAGGGGATCATGCCGCTGTCGCAATACATGAAGGCACGGAAATAGTGATGCGCCGACATCTCGCCGCCATAGACCGCGTCCACCTCGCGCATCTTCGCCTTCAGATGCGCATGCCCCGTCCGACAGACCACCGCCTCGCCACCGCCGCGCGCAACCACATCCAGCGTGTTCCACATGACCCTGGGGTCATGCACGATCCGCGCCCCCGGTTCCTTCGCAAGAAAGGCCCGCGCCAGCAGCGCCACGACATATTCGCCGTCCACGAAGGCACCTGTCTCGTCGAAAAAGAAGCAACGGTCGAAATCGCCGTCCCAGGCCACGCCCAGATCGGCCCGCGTCGCCCGCACCGCCTCGGCCGTCGGGGGCTGGTTTTCGGGCAGAAGCGGATTGGGGATGCCGTTGGGAAAGCGGCTGTCGGGATCGTGGTGCATCCGCACGAAATCGAACGGCACCTCGAGCGCGACCAGCCGGTCTGCAATCGCGTCGAAGGCCGGGCCCGCCACGCCGTTTCCGGCATTGACCAGGATCTTCAACGGGCGCAGCCCCTCGGGATCGAGAAAGGCCGCGACCCGGTCGGCATAGGCATCGCGCGCCGCCTCGCGCCTCAGCGCGCCCTGCGGCCGGGTCGGGCCAAAGGCATCGGCCAGCACCAGATCGTGGATCGCGCCCAGACCGGATGCCTCCGAGATCGGCCGCGCGCCATCGCGGACCATCTTGATCCCGTTGTAGTCGATCGGATTGTGCGAGGCGGTGACCATCACCCCGCCCCCGGCCCCGAAATGATCGGTCGCGAAATAGACCTCCTCGGTGCCGCAAAGTCCAAGGTCGATCACATCCACGCCTTCGTCGCGCAATCCCCGGATCATGGCCGCCTGAAGAATCGGGCTGGTTTCACGAATGTCCCGACCGGCGACGACAAGCCCCGGATCCAGAACCCGGGCAAAGCCCCGCCCGATGCCATAGGCAAGCCCCTCGTCCAGTTCCGTCCCAAGCCGCCCGCGCACGTCATAGCTTTTGAAACAGGCCAGCCGCTCCGTCACCCTGCCCTCCACACCCCATGCCCCGAATTCGCGCGACGCTATGCCCAAGTCGCGCGGTTTGCCAAGGGGAAAGCACTCCGGGCACAAGGGCAAGGCGGAACCAGTGGCGCCGATGATGGTCGTCGAATGTAAGAGGGGGCGTTACCGGGTCGCCGCCTGTTCCATCGCGGGGCGCAGCCGGGTCTCGAGGACGCGCTGCGTGACGGGGCCTGCGATGCGCAGCACGATGCGGCCCTCGCCATCAAGAACAAAGGTCTCGGGCACGCCGTAAACCCCCCAGTTCAGTGCGCTGCGCCCGTCCGGATCGACGCCAAGGCCGACATAGGGATCGCCAAGCTCTTGCAGAAAGGCCATCGCGTTGCGGGGCGGGTCCTTGTAGTTGATGCCGAAGACAGGGATCCCCTCGGCGGCAAGCTGTGTCAGAGTCGGATGCTCGACCCGGCAGGGCGCGCACCAGCTGGCCCAGTAATTGACCAGCTTGACCCCACCGCTGCGCAGATCCTCGTCCGTGAAGCCCGGCAGGCTTCCCAGCGGTGCCAGCTCGGTCCTTGGCGCGACCTGCCCGACCAGCGCACTGGGCAATTCGTCGGGATTCTCGCGCATCATGCCCACGGCGAAAAGCGCCGCAAGCGCCGCGAAGGCCAGGGGCGGCAAAAGCACGAGCGGACGCAACCTAGCCATCCTGCTCTGTCTCCATCCGCTCCATCGCGGCCTTCACGCGGGCGTACCGCCACAGGCTTGACCCGATGATCAGCACAAGGATTGCAATGCTCGCCGCATAGGCGGCCAGCACTTCGACGCGGTA
>JAFIEN010000039.1 GCA_020832515.1 Rubellimicrobium sp.
GACCGTCTCGATCGGGATCGCGCTGGTCACGATCGCCTATCGCCTTGTCCATTTCGTCGCGATGACGCCACAGGCGCCGCTGGGCCTGACGCTGATCCAGATGGGTATGTCGATCCTGTTCTATCCTGTTATGGTTCTGATCGCCGCGCTGACCTTCGGAATCACCCGCCCCGCCCCGGGCGATCCCGACGGCAACGGCGCCCGCATATGGTGAAGACCTGATGAGACGACCGCCGAAGGAATCCAACGACAGCGCCCGGCGCATCACCCGCCGGAGCCTTGTGCTGGGCGCGGGGCAGCTGGGCGTGATCGGCGTTCTGGGTTGGCGGATGCACGAAATGCAGGTCGAACAGGCCGAGGAGTTCCGCTTCCTCGCCGAAGAGAACCGCATCAGCCTGCGCCTCATCCCACCCGAACGCGGCATGATCTTCGACATGAACGGGGTGCGGCTGGCGGTCAACGAACAGGTCTACCGCATCGTCATGCTGCGCGAGGATGCCGGCAATGTCGACGAGGCGCTGGCACGGCTGCGCCATGTCGTGACGCTCGAGGACGGCGTGATCGAGCGCGCGCGCGAAGAGGTCATGCGTCGGCCGGCCTTCGTGCCCGTCACCATTGTCGACCGGGTCAACTGGGAGGATATTGCCCGCGTCAGCGCCAATGCCCCTGCCCTGCCCGGCATCTTCGCCGAGGTGGGCCTGTCGCGGATGTATCCGCTGGGTGCCGACACGGCCCATGTCGTGGGCTATGTCGGCCCGGTCAGCGACTCGGATCTGGCCCGGCTCGAAACCCCCGATCCCGTGCTGCGGCTGCCGCGGTTCCAGATCGGCAAGACCGGTGTCGAAAACCGGCTCGAGGACCAGTTGCGCGGCTCGGCCGGGACCACCCGGCTTGAGGTGAATGCCGTGGGCCGGGTGATGCGCGAACTGGGCCGGGTCGAGGGGACCCGGGGCGCGAATGTGCAACTGACGATCGACTCGCGGCTGCAAAGCTATGTCGAGGCCCGGATGGAAGGCGAAAGCGCCGCCGCGATCGTGATGGATTGCGACACCGGCAACCTTCTGGCCGTGGGCAATGCGCCCTCTTTCGATCCCAACCTCTTCGTGCGCGGCATCTCGGTCGCCGACTGGCGCGCGCTGAACGAGAACAGATACCGTCCGCTGGCCGCCAAGGCGGTGCAGGGCACGTATCCTCCGGGATCGACCTTCAAGATGGTCACGGCGCTTGCCGCCTTCGAGGCCGGGGTCGTGACACCCGAGGAAACGGTGCGCTGCCCCGGTCACATGGATGTCTCGGGCCATCGCTTCCACTGCTGGCGCCGTGGCGGGCATGGCAACATGAACTTCCACGAAAGCCTCAAGCAAAGCTGCGACGTCTACTATTACGAGATCGCCCAGCGCGTCGGCATCGACGCCATCGCCGCCATGGCCCGCAAGCTTGGCATCGGGGTGCGCCCCGACATCGAGATGTCGGCCCTGGCGCAGGGCCTTGCCCCCGACCGCGCCTGGAAGCAGTCCGTGCGCGGTGAAAGCTGGCGCATCGGGGATACGGTCAATGCCTCGATCGGGCAGGGCTATGTGCTGTCCTCGCCCTTGCAGCTGGCGATCATGACGGCGCGTCTGGCCACGGGGCGCAACATCATGCCGCGCCTTGTCCACAAGATCGACGGGGTGGAGCAGCCTTACAAGGGCGGCGAATCCCTGGGCCTGAACGAGAACGACCTTCGCCGGGTCCGCGCCTCGATGTATGGCGTCTGCAACCACGAGCGCGGCACCGCCTTCGGCAGCCGGATCGTCGCAGAGGGCATGCGCATGGCCGGCAAGACCGGCACAAGCCAGGTCCGCCGCATCACGGCCGAAGAGCGCGCGCGCGGCGTGCTGAGCACCGAGGACCTGCCCTGGGAACGGCGCAACCACGCGCTCTGGGTGAACTATGCCCCCGACGAGGCGCCGAAATTCGCCGTGGCCGTGGTGGTGGAACATGGCGGCGGCGGCTCGAGCGTGGCGGCGCCCATCGGGCGCGACATCACGCTTCAGGCGCTCTATGACGGACCTCCGCCGCTGGAGGCCTATCCGGCCAATGTGCGCGCGCGCATCGCCGAACAGCAGGAACGCATCCGCAATCACGTGCCCGTTGGCGGCGTGACGAGCGAGCGGGCCTGAAACCCGGGGGCGCGGCATGAGCTATCTTGAATACAACGTCAAATATGTCCCCGCCGGCATCCGCAAGCTTCTCTATGTCGATTGGGCGGTGGTGCTTCTGATCATCGCGGCCGCATCCATGGGCTTCTTGATGCTCTATTCCATCTCGGGGGGGCGGGCGCATGTCTGGATGGAACCGCAGCTCAAGCGGTTCGGTCTGGGGCTGGTGGCGATGCTTGTGGTGGCCATGGTCCCGATATGGTTCTGGCGCAACATGGCGGCACTGGCCTATTGCGTGTCGCTGGTGCTTCTGATCGCGGTGGAGTTCGTCGGCCAGACCAACATGGGGGCGCAGCGGTGGCTGAACCTTGGCTTCATCGAGCTGCAACCGTCGGAACTGATGAAGGTTGCGCTGGTGATGTTCCTGGCCGCCTATTACGACTGGCTGCCCCTGGGAAAGACCTCGCATCCATTCTGGGTCCTGTTGCCGGTGGTCTTCATCCTGACGCCCACCGCGCTGGTGCTGGGCCAGCCCGACCTAGGCACGGCGGCGCTGATCCTGGCTGCGGGCGGTGCAATGATGTTCGTGGCGGGTGTGCACTGGGCCTATTTCGCCACCGTCATCGGTGCTGCTGCAGGCGGGATCTATGCGGTGCTGGCCAGTCGCGGGACCGAGTGGCAGATCCTGCTCGACTATCAGTACCGCCGGATCGACACCTTCCTTGATCCCGCGGCCGATCCGCTGGGCGCGGGCTACAACATCGCCCAGGCCAAGATCGCGCTCGGCTCGGGCGGCTGGACGGGCCGGGGCTTCATGCAGGGCACCCAGTCGCGGCTGAACTTCATCCCCGAAAAGCACACCGATTTCATCTTCACGACGCTGGCCGAGGAATTCGGCTTCCTCGGCTCGTTCGCGCTGCTGGCGCTTTACGGGCTGATCATGTTCTTCTGCATCGCCTCGGCGCTGACCCAGAAGGACCGCTTCGCCGCGCTGGTGACACTGGGGGTGGCGATCAACTTCTTCCTTTATTTCGCAATCAACATGGCCATGGTCATGGGTCTGGTGCCCGTGGTCGGCGTGCCGCTGCCGCTGGTCAGTTATGGCGGGACGGCGATGATGGTGCTGCTTCTGTCCTTCGGGCTGATGCAAAGCGCCCATGTGCACAGGCCGCGCTGACGCCGCCGGTCCAGCCACGGCGCGACGGGGAAACCAGCTGGGAAGGAACGACACAATGACGATCAACGTGCTTTTCAGTGCCTCGGACGAACGCTGGGCCAACTACCGCGCGCCTTTCGAGGCAGCCTTTGCAGCGGCGGGCCTCGATGTGGCGATGGCGCGTGAATTTGCGCCCGACACGGTAGATTATGTCGTCCTGGCACCCGGCGGCGGGATCACTGATTTCTCGGCCTTCACCAGGGCGCGGGCAGTGATGTGTCTCTGGGCCGGGGTCGAGACGATGGTCGGCAACCCGACCCTGACCCAGCCCCTGACCCGCATGGTCGAGACGGGCCTGTCCGAGGGGATGCGCGAATGGGTGACGGGGCATGTGCTGCGCCATCATCTGGGCATGGATGCGCATGTCCGGCGCAGCGCCCCGGTCTGGGAACAGGTCAGCCCCAAACTCGCACGCGCGCGACCGGTGACGATCCTGGGCCTCGGCGTGTTGGGGACGGCATGCGGGCTTGCGCTGCGGGGGCTGGGCTTTCCCGTGACAGGGTGGAGCCGGTCGCCGAAGTCGGTCGAGGGCATCCGTTGCCTGTCGGGGCCCGAGGGCCTCGAGGAGGCGCTTCGGGGGGCCGAGGTCGTGGTGCTGCTGGTCCCCGCGACGCCCGAGACCGAGAACCTGATGAACCCCCGCACGCTGGCGATGCCGGCGCGGGGGGCGCACCTGCTAAATCCCGGACGGGGTGTGCTGGTCGATGACGCCGCCCTGCTGGAAGCGCTGGATACGGGGCAGATCGGGCATGCGACGCTGGACACCTTCCGGGTCGAACCGTTGCCCGCCGACCATCCCTATTGGCACCATCCGCATGTAACGGTGACGCCGCATATCGCGGCCGAGACCAAGCCCGAATTCACGGCCGAGGTGCTGGCCGAGAACATCCGCCGCGGCGAGGCGGGCGAGCCGTTCCTTCATATCGTGGACCGGGCGCGGGGCTACTGACGCGCGGGGGATTGGGGCTGCGTGGGCGTCGCGCACTTCGCGGCCCGCCATGGCGCGTCCCGCACGGCAGGGCGGGCACAGGCCACAGGCCACAGGCCCGCCCTGTGCCCTGCCCGCGCAGGTCACCTCTCCCGCCGGTGCCGCTCGATCAAGCCGCGCGCCACGCGGTAGACATAGGCCGCAAGGACCGCGCCGATCACGATGGTCGTGCCGGGATTGAGCCAGTCGGCAAGCCGGTGATAATTCGCCTCGAGCAGCACGCCGCCCATGGCCAGGAACGTGACCCAGATCAGGCTTCCAACCGTGGTCGCTGCCAGAAAGGGGCCAAGCGGCATCCGGGCCAGCCCCGCCGGGACCGAGATCAGCGTGCGGATCCCCGGCACCATCCGGCCGAAGAACACCGCCGGATAGCCCCAGCGCCGGAACCAGCTCAGCGCCTGTTCGACATCGCGCCGCTCCAGCGTAAGCCAGACGCCATAGCGGTCGATCAGCACCAGGAGCCGCGCCTCGCCCAGCGCCAGCCCGATCCAGTACCAGAACACCGCCCCGAGGACCGACCCAAGCGTGCCCGCCAGGATGACCGGGACAAGGCGGAACTCGCCCAAGGCAGCCAGATAGCCCGCCATCGGCATCACCACTTCCGACGGGATCGGCGGAAAGAGGTTTTCCAGCAGCATGACGCCCACGACGCCCCAATAGCCGCCCATGTCGATCAGTCCGGCAATCCAGTCGAACATCGTGCCCTCTCCTCAGGTTGCTGACAGCGGGACGTCGCGTCCGATCCTGACCGACCGCCCCCAGAAGCGCCAGGACAACAGGACCGCCGCCGCAAGCAGCCCGACCACGAGCCCGGCCCAGACCCCGACCGCGCCGAAGCCGAAGGTGAAGCCCAGCAGGAAACTGACCGGCATGCCGATCAGCCAGTAGCTGATCGCGGCATGGACCATCGGCACCGCCGCATCCTGCACGCCGCGCAGCAGGCCCAGCGCCACCACCTGCATCCCGTCGACAAGGTTGAACAGCGCCGCCATGCCGACAAGCGTCACACCGATGGCGATCACCTCAAGCCGGCGGGGATCGCCGGGATCGACGAAAAGGCTGACAACCGGTTCGGCGAAGGTCAGAAACAGCACGACCGTCGCCACCGAAAAGGCGGCCGAAATACCATAGGCCGTCACGGCACCGCGCCTGAGGCCTGCCTCGTCCCGCCGCCCCATCGCGCGGCCGGCCCGCACCGTGACCGCCTGGCTCAGACCCAGATGCAGCATGAACGCGGCCGACGCCAGCTGCAGCGCGATGCCATGCGCCGCCAGTTCAAGCGTGCCGATCCAGCCCACAAGCACCGCGCTGCCGCTGAAAAGGCCCGACTCGGCCAGCGCCGTCAGCCCGATGGGCAGGCCCAGCCGGGACACCCGCCCCATGGCCTGCCAGTCGGGGCGCCAGAAGCGCTGCAACAGGCGATATTGCGGGACCTTCCAGAGTGCATAGGCCAGAAGGATCACCAGCGTCAGCGACGCCGTTCCGACCGAGGCGATGGCCGCGCCACGGATACCAAGCTCGGGCGCGCCCCAATTGCCGAAGATCAGCATGTAGTTGACCAGGGCGTTCAGCACCGCAGCCCCGATCGTGGCCCACAGGATCATCCCCGTCAGTTCGAGCGCCGAGAGATAGGACCGCAGCACCGCCACCAGAAGCGCGGGGATCAGGCCCCAGCCCGCGATGCGCAGATACTCCTGCGCCATGCGCGACACCTCGGGATCCTGACCGATCGCCTCGAACAGCGCGGCCGAGACCATCAGCGGCGCGATCACCACCAGACCGAAGCCGATGGACAGCCACATCGCCATGCGGGTCACGCGGCGCACCTCGACCTCCTGCCCGGCCGAGACGGCGGCCGCGACAAGGGGTGCAACCGCATTGGCAAATCCGATCCCCATGAGGAACAGCAGAAAGTAAAGCGAAGTGGCCAGCGTCGCGGCCGCCAGCGCCGTGACATCATACCAGCCCAGCATCAGCGTATCGGTCAGCCCGATCACCATCTGCGCCAGGTTCGAGCCGATCAGCGGCACCCCCAGCGCAAGGATCGCACGGCTGTGCTCACCCCATGTCTGGGTGGGTGGAGTGACTGGGATCGTGGTCATGGTGCCGGGGTTTAGGGGCTTGTCCGGGTCTCGTCCAGCCGCGTCAGATCGACCTGGCGATCAATTGCACCGAAAGGGCAAGGATCAGCCCGCCCGCCAGCGCCTCGAAGACAGACATGGCCCGCGCGGTCGCCGCACCGCCCGCCATCTGCATGAGCGCGCTTTCCCGGAACGACACCGAAGCGACAGCGACCAGCACGGTGATCGTGGCCGTACCCAACGCCATGACGAAGGCGCCCATGATGCCGGCCCAGTCGATCCCGATATGTCGGGTCAGGATCAGCAGGAACAGCGCGCCCGTGCAGGGCCGCACCGCGATGGCCGCGATGATCGCCAGCCCGTCGCGAAGCGACCGCACCGCCTCGGCCTGTTCCAGCGTGGGGCCATGGGCATGGCCGCAGGTCTCGCAGATATCGGCGCCCGCGGTGGGGGCGTGGTCGAAATGCACGCTCCGGCCCAGGGCATGCAAATCGGTCATCTGCAACGCCCCGCCGCCGGATCCGCCCATCTGCGGCCCGGATGCAAGCGCCGGAGCAGGGAACAGGCCGGCATCCGGTTCTTTCTCGACAGGCCAGTGGCGCCAAAGGCGACGGGTGCCGCGCGTCAGAAGGACCAGCCCGATCCCCGCAATCAGAAGCATCGACAGGGCATTGAGGCTTGTATCCGCAAGCATCTGCATCCGCTCGCGGCTCCAGCCCAGCAGCAGCACCCCGGCATAGACAAGCACCACCGCCGTCGCCGCCTGCGCAAGGCTTGACGACACGGCAAGCCCGGCCAACCGCCCCATCGGCACGCGCCGCGCAACCCCGTAGCCGCCGATCACCAGCTTGCCATGCCCCGGCCCCGCGGCATGGAAGAAGCCATAGGCGAAGCACAGCCCCCAGAGCGCCGACAGCGCCGCCCAATCGCCCCCCTGCAACCGCCTGAGTGCGCCGGCCATCGCGTTCTGCACGTCGCGCTGTCCTCGCGCCGCCTCGGACGCGACCTGCTCGGCCCCGCCGAAACCCCACAGCCAGACGCCCGCCGCCACCGCAAGCAGGGCCGGCAGCCAGATCAGCGGACGCAGGATCAGGGCGCGCATCGGACCGTCACCGTATCGGCAAAGGCATCGCCCACGGCCGGAAAATCGTAATCATCCGCGCCCATGTCAAAGGCCGGCTGGCCGAAGAGAATCTCCTCAAGCATCGCATAGGCCGTGGTAAGGTCGGCCGGATTGAAGCGGATGTCACAGCCCTCGCGCCCGATCACGCCGATGTCGCCCACGATCTCGTAGGCGACATAGTAGTAGGGATCAAAGACCTGCACATCGACCGGCACCGCGGCATCGGCAGGCGTGCGCAGCGGGCGGACATGCGTCTCCATCACGCGCCCGTCGCGATACTCGACCGCCTGCTGCTGAGGAGCGGCCAGATCAAGCTGCCGGCCGTTCTGCGTGACCTGCAGATCGCCACCGAAATTGTCGGGCCAGTCCAGCACGAAGGTAGCGAGCACCTCCTGCTCCTCGGGGGTCAGTTGAAGACTGCCCTGCGGGTCGAGACCCAGTTCCGCGGTCAACATGAACGAAAAGAAATCGTCGTAGATCCACGTGAGCCGGACCCCCGTCATCTCGCCCCCGGCATCGAAGACGATGTCGACCTCAGCCTCGACAAAAACATGCGGATGCGCGGCTGCGGCGCTTGCAAGGGCGATGGATGAGGCGGTGACAAGGGATCTGATCATGGTTCTTGGTCTACTCCAGCCCCGATGCGCGATCAATCGGCCCGCCCGGGCGCAAGGGTCACGGAATGGCGACCTGCCGATCCGCGGGCGGTTTGCCGCCGACAGGCACTGTGCAACCCCAAGCCCTTTGACATTCCCCGCCTAACCCCGCGCCGGGACGACCTCGTAGCCGCGTTCCTCGGGTTCGTCGTCAACCATCTCGGCCGGAAAGCCGGGCGCGGTGATCGTCAGGCCCGTCGCCTCTTCCAGCCGCTCGATGATCCGGTCCGATTGCGCGCGTTCGCCGTAGCGCGCGATCCCGTCCTCGAAGATCGACACCATGAGCGGGCTGATCTCGAGCGGCACACCCGCATCCTCGGCGATCTTCTGGAACAGGCCGATATCCTTCTTCACGAGGTCCATGGTGAAGTTGATGTCGCGGCAGCCGTTCAGGATCATCTGGCTTTCCGTCTCGTGCACGAAGGAATTGCCCGAGGAGATGCGGATCGCCTCATAGGTCGTGGCAAGGTCAAGGCCCGCCGCCTTCATCGTCACCAGCGCCTCGCAGAGTGTCAGAAGGTTCGCCGTCGCCAGATAGTTCGTCATCACCTTCAGAAGCGAGGCACTCCCCAGATCGCCCGTATGCAGCACCCGCCGGCCAAGGATCGTGAGGAGCGGCAGGACGGCCTCGAAGGTCTCGCGCGTGCCGCCCATGAAGATCGAGATATTGCCCGTCGCGGCCCTGTGGCACCCGCCCGAGACGGGGCATTCCGCCGCGCGGCCGCCTTGCGCGATCACGCGCGCGCCCAGCCGCCGGACATCCTCGGCATCGGTCGTGGACATCTCGATCCAGGTCTTGCCGGGGCCGACCTCGGGCAGCATCTCCTCAAGGACGGCGGCGCAGGCGGTGGGCGAAGGCAGGCAGGTGATGACCGCGTCGCAATCGCGCATCATCGCGGCGGGGCTGTCCCCGGCCCGCGCGCCGGCGGCGACCAGAGGCGCCATGGCGCCCGCGTCAAGGTCGTGGACGGTCGTGTCCAGCCCGTTGCGCAAGAGGCTGCCCGCAAGCTTTGCCCCGACATTTCCCAATCCGATGAACCCGACCCGCATGCCCTGCCCTCCTGTCTGACGGCCCCTTGTGACGCGTCGCGCGGCCGTGCAGCCGTCCGAATGCGACATGACCGCGTCAGCCCCGGACAGCCTGCATGCGTTGTCCACCGCCGAACCGGGACAGCCGCCCCGCCCACCGCCCCCGCGCTTGCCACGTGACGGTCCGGCCCCGGCCATGCTAGGACGCGCGCATGGTCAGGTCCCTTCCACCCGTCGCGGCATTTCCCCTCTGCCTGATGCTGGCCGCCTGCGGCGATGTCGCGGCCTGGCCCGAGGTGGACCTGCCGCCCCCCGACGACGGCGCGGCCTTCCCCGCGCTGGTCCCGCTCGAGCCCGTCCTTGCTGCGGCCGCGGCCCTGCCGCAGGCCCCGCCCACCGCCGACATGTCCGCCCGGCAATCGGCGCTCGAGGCGCGCGCCGCAGCCCTTCGCGCACCGGTCATCCCGCCCGACGCGCGCGACAGGCTCGGGGGCGGCGACGGCGGCCCGGACTTCCCCTGACCCATCTCCCGGCCTCTGGTGTGTCCGCGCCCGTTGCCCTGCGGCCCGCGACAGGCTAAGCCACGTCCCGATCCTTCATCAGCCCCAGCCCCGGATGACCGCCATGACCCAGCCCCTTCGCCTTGGCATTGCCGGACTTGGCACCGTGGGGGCTGGCGTCGTCGCCATCGTGCAGCGCCACGCGGGCCTGATCGCCGCGCGCGGCGGCCGCCCGGTCGAGATCAGCGCCGTCTCGGCCCGGTCGCGCGGCAAGGACCGGGGCGTGGCGCTGGGCGATTACGACTGGGAGGACGACCCCGTCACCCTGGCACGTCGGCCCGATGTCGATGTCTTCGTCGAGCTGATGGGCGGATCGGACGACCCCGCCCGTGCCGCGACCCAAGCCGCACTTGCCTCCGGCAAGGACGTGGTGACGGCCAACAAGGCGCTGCTGGCGCTGCATGGCCACGGACTTGCGCAGATGGCCGAGGAGGCGGACCGCCTGATCCGGTTCGAGGCGGCGGTGGCGGGCGGCATCCCGGTCATCAAGGCCCTGACCGAGGGCCTTGCCGCCAACGAGGTGACCCGCGTCCTTGGCGTGATGAACGGCACTTGCAACTACATCCTGACACGGATGGAGGATGCGGGCCTGACCTATGACGAGGCCTTCGCCGAGGCCGACGGGCTGGGCTATCTCGAAGCCGATCCGCAGCTTGACGTGGGCGGCATCGACGCGGGCCACAAGCTGGCGCTTCTGGCGGCCATCGCCTTCGGCACCGAGGTCGATTTCGCGGGCGTCGAGCTTGAGGGGATCGGCGCGATCACCATCGAGGATATCCGGCAGGCCGCCGACATGGGCTTCCGGATCAAGCTTCTGGGCGTTGCGCAGATGACGGGCCGGGGGCTTGAGCAGCGCATGTCGCCCTGCCTAGTGCCCGCAACCTCGCCCCTCGGGCAGTTGCAGGGGGGCACCAACATGGTCGTGCTCGAAGGCGATCAGGTGGGCCAGATCGTGCTGCGCGGCCCCGGCGCAGGCGCGGGTCCGACGGCCAGCGCGGTCATGGCCGATGTGATCGACATCGCCCGCGGCATCCGCGTGCCCACCTTCGGCCTGCCCGCGGCGCGCCTGCGCAAGGTGCGCGCGGCCCGCGCCGCGGTGCCCGCACCCTATTACCTGCGCATGGCGCTGCTCGACAAACCCGGCGCGCTGGCCAAGGTCGCCCGCGTGCTGGGCGACAACGGCATCTCGATCGACCGGATGCGGCAATACGGGCACGAGGCCACGACCGCCCCGGTGCTGATCGTCACCCACAAGACGACGCGCGCCGCGCTGGACGATGCGCTTGCGGGCTTTGCCGAAACGAATGTCGTTGCCGGCCCGCCGGTCGCGCTGCGGATCGAATCCGTCTGAGGCCCCCGCATTACCCGCGCCTCAACCGTGCCGGTGCCGGGGCGGGTCGTGCGGCAGAAGCGAATGCGGCACCTCCTGTCCGTGCGCGGCCATCAGCGCGCCGTCGCCCAGCACATCGCGCGCAGGGCCGTCGGCGCAGAGACGCCCGCCGTCGATCACCACGACGCGCGGGCAGAGGTCCAGCACCAGTTCCAGATCATGGCTTGCGATGAGCATCGCCTCGTCCCGCGCAGCCAGCAGCGCGATCAGCCGCCGTCGGCTGCGCAGGTCAAGCGCGGCGCTGGGTTCGTCCAGAAGCAGAAGCTCGGGCCCAAGCGCGAGGATGCCCGCCAGTGCCGCGCGCCTCTTTTCACCGCCCGACAGGTGATGGACGGGCCGGTCCGCCAGCCCGGTCAGGTCGCAATCGTCAAGCGCACGGGCCAGACGGGCGGCGATCTCGGCCTCGGGCAGGCCGCGGTTGTGCAGCCCGAAGGCCACGTCCTCGGCCAGCGTGGGGCAGAAAAGCTGGTCCTCGGCCTGCTGGAACACAAGCCCCACACCCGGATGGAACCGCCCCGGCACCAAAGCCTCCCCGCCGATCCGCACCTCGCCGGCCAGTGGTGCAAGTACGCCCGCCAGCGTCAGGAACAGCGTGCTCTTGCCCGAGCCGTTCGGCCCGACCAGCCCCACCCGCTCGCCGCGCGCGAGGCGCAGGTCCAGCCCCTCGAGCACCGCGCGCCGAACCATCCCCCCGCCTGGCCAGCCGACGGCCAACCCCTCCAGCTGCAAGAGCGCCGTCATGCCGCGCGGTCGATCAGCACAAGGGCCAGCGCGGCCAGCAGCGCCACCATGACCGCGCTCCGCCCGGCCCATCCCACCGGCGCGGCGGGGGCCGCCTCGGCAGAACCATGCCCGCGCAGACGCATGGCGGCCCAGATCCGCTCGGCCCGCGCCTCGGCCCGGATCAGGGCTGCGGCAAGGATCATCCCCTGCTCGGGCAGCGCGCGCCAGCCCGCGCCGCCGCCGCGCAGGCGGCGGGCCAGCTGCGCGCGGCCGATCTCGGCGCGCAGTTCGTCAAGATAGCGCAGGGTCAACAGCACCAGATCGGCCATCACCCCCGGCAGACCGATGCCGCGCAAGGCCCCCGCCAGCGCCATCGGCGGCACCGGAGCGAGAAGCGTCACCGTCACCGCCACGATCGCCAGAAGCCGCGCCGCAATCAGCGCCCCGGCCGCCAGCCCCTCGGCCCTGAGCGCGACAGGGCCCAGGCGCGCAAGCTCTGTCTCGCCCAGCATCAGCCCCAGTGCCAGCACGATGCCCCCGGCCAGAAACGCCGGCCCGCGAAGCCGCCGCAAAAGCCCGCCGCGCGCGCCCGCCAGGGCCACGACGACCAGCACCACCACCGCCAGCACCGGCACAAGCCGCAGATCCCGCACGGCGGCCATGCCGAAGGCCAGCGCCAGCGCCACCACCAGCCGCACCCGCGCATCGCCCGGGCCAAGGCCGCCCGCCCGCTCAGCCATGCGGCAGAAGGCGCGGCTCGACCCGCCTGAGGATGCGCAGGACGGCCAGCACGATCACGCCCTCGGCCAGAACCAGCGGCAGATGCGCGATCACGAACACGGACAGCGCCGCCCGCTCGGCCCCCCGATCGATGCCCGGCGGCAGCCCCGCCAGCACGAGACCCGCGAAGATGGCAAGGGCCGCGATCACCGCCCCGCTGCCGGCAAGCAGGGCCGCCAGATCGGGCAACCGCCGCCCGAAGCCACCCCAGAGCGCCGAGGCGGCCAGTGCCGGCACCCCGAGGATCAACCCGTTCAGGCCCAGCGTGGTCAGCCCGCCGTGGCCGAACAGCACGGCCTGCAGGAACAGCCCGACCATGATCGCAGGCATGGCGAACCAGCCCAGCAACACCCCCATCAGGCCCGAGAGCATCAGATGCACCGTCGTCGGTGGCACCGGCACGGCCACCAGCGAAGCCGCGAAGAAGACCGAGGTCATCATCGCCGCCCGGGGCACGCCCGCTTGCGGATCGGGCAGGCGGCGGATGCGACCGAGCGAGAGGCCCACCAGCCCCGCGGCACCCGCATAGCCCGCCAGCGCCATGCCGGCCGGCAGAAGTCCGTCAGGCAGATGCATCCGGCCCCGCCCCGCTGAAACCCGACGCCCTGCCCCGCCGGAAGAACAACGCCGTCCCCAGCGCCCCCCACAGGACCAGCGCCACCATCACCGCCCGCTGCAGCAAATGCGGGACGGCCGTCCCGGCTGTCACGACCAGCGCAGCCTCGCCTTCGGCCGACCCGCGCGCGACATGGATCATCGCGCCGTGGCCGGCCTGCCGCACCTGCACGGCCCATGCCCCTTCGGGCTCGGTCGGCAGGACCAGATCGAACCGGCCCCCGGCATCGGTCTCGCCCCGCGCCCAGGCGGTTGCGGGATCGTCGGGCGCATAGATCGTCACCTGGGCGCCCGCCATCGGCTCGCCGGTGTCATACCGCGCGGTGATGCGCAGGGCCTCGACCGGCTCGGCGGTGACAAGCGCGGCATGGGCCGCCGCCATCTGCGGGACCAGCGCACAGAAGAAAAGAGCCGCGACCCTAGCGCGGGCTGACATGGCAATGCCCCTCGCCGACATGGCCCAGATGCAGCCCGGCCAGGGTGAACATCGCGATCGGGCCCTGCCCGGCAAATGGGTCGAAACCGGGCGCATCGAGGTTCATCCCGTCTTCCGCGGACCTGTCGGCACGGCCGAAAAGATGGTCCAGATGCAGCGTGATCTCCAGATCGCCACCCGCATCGGCCGTCACAAAGCCCTTGCGCGCGTCGCCCAGATATTCGCCGCAGGCATGGAACACCGCGTCGGGTGTGGCAAGGGTGAAGGCAACCTCTTCCCCGCCCCGTTCGGCCAGACCTTCAAGCACCAGCGAAAAGCCCGCGAATTCCCCCCCTGCTGCCGGGACCAGCGCCCAGGACAGGGCGTTGTAATGGCCGGGCGCGGCGGGCAGGCTGGCAAGAAGGACGCGGTCCTCGTCATCGGCATCGACCAGATCGACGGTGAAGGGTCCGCCGAAGGCCAGCGCGGTGCCCAAGATCTCGGGGCCATCGCCCATGAAGGGCGGGTCGGTCTGCCAGGCCGTCACCTCGTCGAACGTGGCGATGATGCGCGTGAAGGTCAGTGCCCAGCCATCCTTGCTTAGTTCGGGCGCGGTGAAGCCTTCCGTTGCCAGATCCTCGCCGCTGGCGAAAAGCGAAAGGGTTTCGGCCTGCCCAGGGGCGGGGGCTGACGCTGTGCCAAGTGCCAGAAGCGCAAGGCACGAGGCAAGGACGCGGCGCGGGAACATCGGAATGTCCTCCATCGGTTCGTGTGAATTTTGTTGCCGTCTTTCATACTCACGGCGGCGGGAGCGTCAACCGCCCCAGCCGCCATCAGGGGTGCCGTGGCGGAGCGGGACCTGCGGTTCGGACCAACTGCACGGAATGGAAGCAGTGCAAGCCGGAAGTTTAGTCAGATTAAAGAAACCGCTTGCATGAATCGCCGGCCTTTAGTCTGACCAAGGCGCCGCCCGGAAGGCCGCCCTTGCATGTCCAAGACGGAGCGCCCATGACCCAACGTCCCAGCCGCGCCAGCGGGGCCGACAACGACCCCGGCCTTGGCCCCCGCCTGCGTGCCCGGCGCACCGCGCTTGGGCTGACGATGCAGCAGGTGGCAGACCGGGCCGGGCTGACCATCGGGTTCATCAGCCAGAGCGAGCGCGGGCTCGCCTCGCCATCGCTTGGGTCGCTGACGAACGTGGCGCGTGTGCTGGACATGGACCCGGCGACGCTCTTCACCCAGCCCCCCAGCCAGGGCGAGGTGACGACCGCGGGCACGCGGCCCGTCTATGGCATCGACCCGTCGAACATGAGCTATGAACGCATCAGCGCCGCGTTCCCCGGCCACACGCTGCGTGCCGTGCTGATCCACGAAGCACCGGGCCACCGCTCCGAGCCGATCCGGCACGAGGGGGAGGAGTTGTTCTACATCCTGCAAGGCGCCCTCACCGTCGAGATCGAGGGGCAACGCCATGTGCTGGCTGCGGGCGATTCGATCCATTTCGCATCGACCCGGGTGCATTCCAGCTGGAACCACACCGACACCCACACATCCATCCTGCATGTCTGCACGATGGATGTCTTCGGCGACGGCACGCGGCCGCGCCATTCCGACGATACCACCGGCCATCACGAGGATCGGACAGAATGACACCGCTTGAAACCGCACTGGCCCGTGCCGAGGGGCAGCCGGAAGCCGCGCTGGACGCGCTTGGGGCGCTGGCGGCGCAGGTGACGGGCGCGCGGCTTGTGACCCTCATGACCGCTGACCCGGAGACGGGCGAGGCGGAACGGATCTGGTCGAACCACCCGACCGAATATCCCGTCTCGGGGCGCAAGCCCTTTCAGCCGAACCGCTGGACGCAAACCGTTCTCGACCGGCATGAAACCTTTGTTGCCAATGACTTCGCGGGTATTGCCGAGGTGTTCGGCGATCACGATCTGATCCGCAGCTTGGGCTGCGAAAGCGTGATGAACCTTCCCGCCATCGTCGACGGCCGCGTCCTGGGCACGGTCAACTGCCTCGATGCCGCCGGCCATTTCACGCCCGAAAGGCTGGCGCAGGCCGAGGCGCTTCGCCTGCCCGCCACAGCTGTCTTCCTCCACCATCTCCTCCACAGGAAAGGAGCGACCCGATGACCCGCACCCTGCGCGTCGCCACCGATGTCGGCGGCACCTTCACCGATCTTGTCGCCTTCGAGATCGGCGAGGGTGGTGCCCCCACGATCCGCACCGCGAAATCCGACACCACGCCGCCGAATTTCGAACAGGGCGTGCTGGACGTTCTGGAAAAGGGCGGGGTCGACCCGGCCGAGGTGGATTTCCTGGCCCATGGCACCACCGTCGTGATCAACGCCCTGACCGAGCGCAAGGGCGTGACCGTGGGCCTGATCACCACCGAAGGCTTTCGCGACACGCTCGAGATCGCGCGCGGCAACCGGCCCGATTTCTTCAATCTGTTCTACGAGAAGCCCAAACCCTTCGTGCCGCGCTACCTGCGCCGCGAACTGCCCGGCCGGATGACCTATCAGGGTCAGGAACTGGCCCCGCTCGACCTCGCGCCGCTCGCGGGCATCGTGGCGGATTTCAAGGCCGAAGGGGTGCAGGCGGTCGCCATCTCGCTGCTCCACGCCTATGCCAACCCCGCGCATGAAGAGGCCGCACTGGCCGAATTGCGCCGCCTCTGGCCCGAGGTGCCTGCGGTCGCCGCCCACCAGATCGCCCGCGAATGGCGCGAATACGAGCGGACCAATACCGCCGTCCTGTCGGCCTATGTGCAGCCGGTGGCCGAACGCTACCTCACCCGGCTGGCCGAGGGGCTGAAGGCAAAGGGGCTGAAGGGCCAGCCCTATATCATGCAATCGAACTGCGGCGTCGACACGCTCGAGGCCACGGCCCGCACGCCCATCACCATGGTGGAAAGCGGCCCCGCCTCGGGCTTCTGGGGGGCCGCCGAACTTGGCCGCCTGATCGGCGAACCCAATGTGCTGGCCCTCGACATTGGCGGCACCACCGCGAAATGCAGCCTGATCGAGGACGGGCAGGTCAAGATCCTGACCGACTACTGGATCGAGCGTGACCGCCGCTCGGCGGGCTATCCGATCATGGTCCCCGTCGTCGATCTGGTCGAGATCGGCAACGGCGGCGGCTCGATCGCCTGGGTGGACGATTTCGACAAGCTCCATGTCGGCCCGCAATCCGCCGGCGCCAGCCCCGGCCCCGCGGCTTACGGGCGGGGCGGCGATCAGGCGACGACGACCGACGCGAACCTCTGGCTGGGCCGGATCAACCGCGACTATTTCTGCGGCGGCGCGATCGACGCCGATATGGAGGCCGCCGAAAAGGCCCTTGCCGCCGTCGGCGCGAAGCTGGGCGTTTCCACCAGCGAGGCCGCGCAGGGCATCATCCGCATCGCCAACAACAACATGGTCAACGCGCTCAAGCTTGTCTCGCTGAACCGCGGCCATGATCCGCGCGACTTCAGCCTTGTCGCCTTCGGCGGCGGCGGCGGCATGCATGCCGTGGCCCTGGGGCAGGAACTGGGCGTCAAGCGGGTCATCATCCCCTATGGCGCCTCGGTCTTTTCCGCCTGGGGCATGATGATGTCGGACCTGCGGCGCGACTATTTCGTGACCCGCCTTTCGGGGCTGGAGGCCGGCGCGGCTGCGGGCATCGACGCGGCCTTCGCAGGCACCGAGGATCAGGCCCGCGCCCAGTTCGCCACCGAAGGCATCGAGGCCGGCAAGGTCAAGCTCCAGCGCTTCGGCAAGTTCCGCTACCAGAACCAGGAACATACCGTCGAAGTGCCCCTGCCCGCCACGATCACCGACGACGGTCTGACCGCCATCTCGGAGGATTTCCACGACACCTACGAGCGTGAATACACCTACCGCCTGCCCGCCCCGGTCGAGATGGTGGGCCTGCATGTCGTGGCCTCGGCCGAGGTCGGCAAGCTGACCATGCATGAGGCGCCACTGGGCCCCGAGGACGCCACCCCCGCCGTCAAGGGCAAGAGGATGGTCGATTACGCCCTCGAAGGCACGCATGAGGCCACGATCTACGACGGCGAGAAGCTTGCACCCGGGATGAGTTTCCCCGGCCCCGCCGTGATCGAGGATCCCGGCGCGACCATCGTGATCCACCCCGGCAATGCCGCCCGGGTGGACGGTTTCGGCAACATCCACATCAGCCTCTAGAGGACGACCATGGAAAACGATCCCATCACGCAGGAAATCATCCAGAACTCGCTTCAGGCCGCCGCCGACGAGATGTTCGCCGCGATGAAGAAGACGGCCATGTCCTCGATCATCTACGAGGTGCTGGACATGGGCACCGGCATCCTTGACGAGCGGGGCGAGCTTGCCTGTTCCGGCGCGGGCATCCCGGCCTTCGTGGGCGTGCTCGACAAGGCCGTGCGCGTCATCATCGAGCGGGCCAGGGGCGACGTGAAGCCCGGCGATGTCTTCGCCACCAACGACCCCTATTACGGCGGCGTCACGCATCTCAACGACATCATCGTCGCCATGCCCGTCTTCGTCGAAGGCACGCTGATCGCATGGACGGCGAATATCGCCCACAATTCGGATGTGGGCGGCATGGCGCCCGGATCGCTGACCGGCGAGGCCACCGAGATATTCCAGGAGGGGCTGCGTCTGCCCGCGATCAAGATCATCTCCGAAGGCAAGCCGATCGAGGCGGTGATGGAGATCATCAAGGTCAATTCCCGCATGCCCGACGTGCTGACCGGCGATGTCTGGGCCGCCATCGCCAGCGTCCGCATCGGCGGGAAGCGGCTCGAGGAACTGGCGCGGAAATACGGCACCGACACTTTCCAGCGCGCGATGAAGGGCTTCATGGATTACGGCGAACAGGTCTCGCGCCGGGCCATGGCGGGCCTGCCCAAGGGCACGTTCGATCTGGCCGAGGAACAGGACGACGGCACGATCTACAAGGTCCGCATCACCATCACGGATGATGTGTTCGACGTGGACCTGACCGACAATCCCGACCAGTCGAAAGGCCCGGTCAACACCACCCGCGACGGGGTGATGGTCGCGGCGCAGATGCTGTTCAAGTCGCTGACCGATCCCTATTCGCCCGCGAACGAAGGCAGCTTCCGCCCGATCCGCCTGCATACCCGCAAGGGCAGCGTCTTCGACGCCGCCGAACCCGCCCCCCTCGGCTTCTATTACGAGATCGAACTGCGCGTCTACGACATCATGTGGCGCTGCCTTGCGCCCCATATCCCCGACCGGCTGGCCGCGGGCCATTTCGCCTCCGTCTGCGGCACCTTCATCGGCGGCATCCACCCCGATACGGGGCGGCAATACACGATCATCGAACCCCAGATCGGCGGCTGGGGCGCGCGCGCCGGCGCCGACGGCAATTCCGCCATGTTCTGCGGCTTCCACGGCGAAACCTACAACTGCCCGGCCGAGGTGAACGAGGCCCGCAACGGCGTCATGGTCGACCGGATGGAGCTGAACACCGGCCCCGGCGGCGAGGGCGAATTCACCGGCGGGCGCGGCATCATCATGGATTACCGCGTCCGCGCCGAGAACGGCTATCTCACCGCAGGCTATACCCGCTCAAAATTCCCCGCCTGGGCGATGGAGGGCGGGCACGAAGGCTCCTCCAACCTCGTCGAGTTCCGCCCGAAAGAGGGCGAACCCTCGCGCCACGCCTTCGTCTCGGGCCTCTCGACAAAGGCCGGCGACGTGATCCGCGTCATCACCGGCAATGGCGGCGGCTATGGCGACCCCAGACGCCGCGACCCCGCCCGCGTGGCCGAGGATGTCAAGAACGGCCTCATCACCCCCGACCGCGCCGCCGAAATCTACGGCTGGCAGCC
>JAFIEN010000040.1 GCA_020832515.1 Rubellimicrobium sp.
CATGGTGATCCGCGCGACGGGGGTCGTCACCCGGCCGGTGAGCCTGACCTATCTGCACCGCTCGGAAACCTCGGACGCGATGCTGCACCATGTGATCCGGGTCGAGGAGGGGGCCGACCTGACCGTGCTGGAAAGCGGCCCGGCCGCCGCGCGGTTTTCCAAGGTGATGGAGGTGGATGTGGCCGCGACCGGCCGGTTCCACCATGTCCGCACGCAGGGCCGCGACCATCAGCGCCGGGCCGCGACCCATATCTTCGCGCGGCTGGCTGCGGAAAGCCTGTTCAAGTCGTTCACGCTCACCATGAACGGCGTGCTCACGCGCAACGAATGCGTGATCGAGATGACGGGCGACAATGCCTCGGCCCATGTGGCCGGCGCGGCCGTCGGTGACGGGCGGGATTTCCATCAGGACGATACGGTCTTCGTCACCCATGACGCGGTGAATTGCGAAAGCCGTCAGGTCTTCAAGAAGGTCCTGCGCAACGGCGCCACGGGCGTGTTTCAGGGCAAGATCCTTGTCAAACCCGGCGCGCAGAAGACCGATGGCTACCAGATCAGCCAGTCGCTTCTGCTGGACGGGGACAGCCAGTTCCTGGCCAAGCCGGAGCTTGAGATCTATGCGGATGACGTGAAATGCTCGCACGGCTCCACCTCGGGGGCGATCGACGACACGGCGCTGTTCTACCTGCGCTCGCGCGGGGTGCCGGAGCGTGCGGCGACCGATCTTCTGGTGCTTGCCTTTCTGGCCGAGGCGCTGGCCGAGATCGCCGACGAAAGACTGGCCGAGGATTTGCGGACCCGCCTTGAAGCCTGGCTGTCGCGGCGCACATAAGGGACAATGGCGGTCACCACTGACATAATCCGCACCTGGCGTAGCCCCCGGGCCATGTTTGGCCGGCTGCTGCGTGCAGGCGTGCGCGAGGATCGGCTGATCGCCCATCTGATGGGCGCTTGCCTGATCATGTTCGTGGCACAACTGCCCACGCAGGCGCGGATCGCCCATCTTTCGCAGGACCGCGAAACCCCGCTGGCCCTTGATCAGCTGATCGGGACCACCTTCTTTGCCTGGCTGATGATTATGCCGCTGGTCTTCTATCTGCTGGCGCTGCTGCTGCAGGGGCTTCTGTGGCTGTTCGGGATCCGCCCCGGCGGCTATCCGGTGCGGCTTGCGCTGTTCTGGGGGCTTCTGGCCGCCTCGCCGGTGGCCTTGCTATGGGGCCTGCTGAGCGGGCTGAACGGGCAGGGGCCGGGCAGCTATCTTGTCTTTGCGATCTGGGTGCTGGCGCTGGCGATCTTCTTTGTCCAGGGCCTGCGCGAGGCGGGATCGGGGGCCGGAACCGGCGCAGACACGAAGCCGGAGGCCGGCCATGCTGCTTGACCCAGCGCGTCTGGGCGCGCTTCTGTGGCAAAGTGTCGTTGATCCGTCGGCGGCGGGGCGTTGGCTGATTGCGCTCGATCTGCCGCGCGCGGTGCTGTGGCAGGCGCTGGTGCTGGTCACGGTGCTGAGCGTGCTGCTGGTCGCGCTGACGCAGGGTGCGTTGCCCTCCGGCCCCGCGGGTGGCGCTGCGGGCGGGCCGGTGATCCTGTCGCCCTTCAGCTACGGGATCATCCTTGGTGCATCGCTGGCCGTTCTGGCGCTGGGGCTTTTCGTGACCGGGCTGGGCATGGGGGGCATGGGCGAGTTCAACGGTGCGCTGGTCCTTGTCATCTGGATCGAAGTCATGGCCATGGCCGCCCGCACGATTGTCGTGCTGGTATCGCTGGTGTTGCCGATGACGGGCGGGCTGGCGACGTTGGCGGCGGTCGGACTTCTTGGCTGGGTGCTTCTGAATTTCACGAATGTCCTGCACGAGTTCGGCAGTCTGTGGAAATCGGCCATCACGCTGGTCTTTGCCGTGATCGGCATCAGTCTGGCGATCACGCTGATGGTGACGATCCTGGGGCTGGGTGCCGGTTCTGGTGCGGATGGGGGCCTGCGCAATGTATGATGTCGAAACGGTCCGGGCCGATTTCCCGATCCTGAGTCGCGAGGTGAACGGCAAGCCTCTGGTCTATCTGGACAACGGCGCCTCGGCGCAGAAACCGAAAGTCGTGATCGACGCGGTGACGCGGGCCTATTCCCATGAATATGCCAATGTGCACCGGGGCCTGCATTACCTCTCGAACCTCGCCACCGACCATTACGAGGCCGTGCGCGGCAAGGTCGCCCGCTTCCTGAATGCGGGCAGTGAGGAGGAGATCGTCTTTACCTCCGGCACGACCGAGGGCATCAATCTCGTCTCCTACGGCTGGGCCGCGCCGCGCCTTGAAGCGGGGGACGAGATCGTCCTGACCATCCTCGAACATCACGCCAATATCGTGCCCTGGCATTTCCTGCGCGAACGGCAGGGGGTGGTGCTGAAATGGGTCGATTGCGCCCCCGATGGCAGCCTTGATCCGCAGGCGGTGATCGATGCGATCGGGCCACGGACGCGGCTGGTGGCGGTCACGCATATGTCCAACGTGACGGGCACGGTGGTGGATGTGGCCGCGATCGCGGCCGCCGCGCGCGACCGTGGCGTGCCGGTTCTGGTCGATGGCAGCCAGGCCGCCGTGCACATGCCCGTCGATGTGCAGGCGCTGGGATGTGACTTCTACGCCGTCACGGGGCACAAGCTTTATGGCCCCTCGGGGTCGGGCGCGATCTGGATCAGGGCCGAGCGTCAGGCCGAGATGCGCCCCTTCCTTGGCGGTGGCGACATGATCCGCGAGGTGTCGCGGGACGAGGTGACCTGGAACGATCCGCCCATGAAGTTCGAGGCCGGCACCCCCGGCATTGTCCAGACCATCGGGATGGGCGTCGCGCTTGACTACATGACGGAGCTGGGCATGGCGAACATCGCGGCGCATGAGGCGGAGTTGCGGGATTATGCCCATGCGCGGCTTGCGGGGCTGAACTGGCTGAACGTGCAGGGGACGGCGCCGGGCAAGGGGGCCATCTTCTCGTTCACGCTGAACGGTGCGGCCCATGCGCATGACATCTCGACCGTGCTGGACAAGCGGGGCATCGCGGTCCGGGCGGGCACGCATTGTGCCATGCCGCTGATGGAGCATCTGGGGGTTGGTGCCACCTGCCGCGCGTCCTTCGGCCTTTACAACACGAAGGGCGAGGTCGATGCGCTCGTCGATGCGCTGGAGCTGTGCCACGATCTTTTCGGCTAGCCACGCCGCCTCAGACGGGTTGCGGCCCGGGGGGCTTTGCCCTATCACGACGACAGGCGGGCACCCATAGCTCAGCTGGATAGAGCGCTGCCCTCCGAAGGCAGAGGTCTCAGGTTCGAATCCTGATGGGTGCGCCACTTCCCGACCAATCGTCGCCGGACCGCAGCATCCTCGGGGCGCAAGCAAGCCCCGCGGCGTGAATGCGGGAGGGCACGGGGGGATGTCGAACATGGAAGAAGGCGGGGCCGCCGTCGCAGGGGCGCAGGCGCTTCTTGCCGGGATCGACGGCTGGTTCGCATGGGCGACAGGCTGGTTCGTGGGCTTCGTCTTTTCGACCTTTCCGGGCACCCAGATCCCCTGGATCGTGGCCTGGCTGATTGCCGGTGCGGCGGTCTTCACGGTCTATTTCGGCGTCATCCAGATCCGCGCCTTCGGCCATGCGATCGCCCTTGTCTCGGGCAGATATGCCGACCCCGAGGACACGGGCGAGGTAAGCCATTTCCAGGCCCTGACGGCCGCCCTTTCGGCGACCGTGGGTCTGGGCAATATCGCCGGCGTGGCGGTGGCCGTTAGCATCGGTGGGCCGGGCGCGACCTTCTGGATGATCCTGGCCGGCTTCCTGGGCATGGCGTCGAAATTCACGGAATGCACCCTCGGGGTTCGCTACCGGATCGAACATCCCGACGGGACGGTGTCGGGCGGACCGATGTACTACATCAGCCGGGGCTTTGCCGAACGGGGGCTGCCCTTCGGTCGCCCGCTTGCCGCGCTCTTTGCGCTGTTTTGCGTGCTTGGGGCGGTGGGCGGGGGCAACATGTTCCAGGCCAACCAGGCCGCCAGTCAGGTGCATCAGGTCTTTGGCCTGCCGACATGGGTGACGGGGCTGGTGCTGGCCGCCGTGGTCTTTGGGGTCATCGTCGGCGGCATCCGCTCGATCGCCCGGGTCACCGCCAAGGTCGTGCCGTTCATGAGCCTGGGCTACCTGATCGTTGGCCTGACGATCCTGGGTGCCCATGCCGACATGATCCTCTGGGCATTGGGCGAAATCATGCGCGGCGCCTTCACCGAGACGGGGGTCACCGGGGGCATCGTCGGCGCGATGATCCAGGGTTTCCGTCGCGCCGCCTTTTCCAGCGAGGCCGGTGTCGGTTCGGCCGCCATCGCCCATGCGGCGGTGCGCACGAAGGAACCCGTGACCGAAGGTTTCGTGTCCCTGCTCGAGCCGTTCATCGACACGGTCCTGATCTGCACGATGACCGCGCTGGTCATCATCATCACCGGGCAATTGTTGCTGGATCCCGAAACCGGCCTTTACCTGACGGACGAGGCCGGGCGCATCGTCACCGCGTCGGGGACCACGGGCGGGGTGTCGATCACCTCGGCCGCCTTCGGATCGGTCTTCGACTGGGCGCCCACGGCGCTGTCGATCGCCGTGATCCTCTTTGCCGTCTCGACCATCATCACCTGGGGCTATTACGGGGCAAAGGCCTGGAGCTATCTGGCGGGCGAGGGGCGACTGCGCGAACTCGGGTTCAAGATCGTCTTCTGTGCGTTCGTCTTCATCGGCGCGGTGACCAGCCTCGAGGCGGTGATCGACTTTTCGGACGCGGCCATCTTTGCGATGGCGCTGGTCAACATCACGGCGCTCTACGGGCTCATGCCCGTGGTGCGGCGCGAGATGGAGGAGTATCTTGCGCGCCTCGGATCGGGTGCGATCCGGCCCTACACACGGCGGCATCGCGGCGGGACCGAAGGAAAGGCCCGGGGGCGCAGGGTCGGCGGAAAGTGAGGGGGACAGATGAAGCGTCAAGGGATATCTGTTTGATCCCGATCAATGCGGCGCGATAACGTGCTTGCGACAAGCGGGATGTTCGCGCCGCGCATGCGCCCGGGAGCCGGGCCGAGAGTGGCAAAATGTAGCGTATTGCCCGGCGGGGGGGCGACCTATATGTCCCCCGAACGGAAGACGAAGGACAGAGCCAGTGGACTACAGCGCCCAGCTTGAGACTGCCCTCAATCGCCTGCACGAGGAAGGACGCTACCGCACCTTCATCGACATCGCACGCAAGAACGGTCAGTTCCCCCATGCCGTCTGGCACCGCCCCGACGGGCAGGAACAGCCGGTGGCCGTATGGTGCGGCAACGACTATCTCGGGATGGGCCAGCATCCGGCCGTTCTGGCCGCCATGCACGAGGCGGTCGATGCCGTGGGCGCAGGCTCGGGCGGGACGCGCAACATCTCGGGCACGACGGTCTATCACAAGCGGCTCGAGGCGGAACTGGCCGATCTGCATGGCAAGGAAGCGGCGCTTCTGTTCACCAGCGCCTATATCGCCAATGACGCCACGCTTTCGACCCTGCCCAAGCTGTTTCCGGGGCTGATCATCTATTCCGACGCGCTCAACCACGCGAGCATGATCGAAGGCGTGCGCCGCAATGGCGGGGCCAAGCGGGTGTTCCGGCACAATGACATGGCCCATCTGCGCGAACTTCTGGCCGCCGACGATCCGGCCGCGCCAAAGCTGATCGCGTTCGAATCGATCTATTCGATGGATGGCGATTTCGGACCCGTAGAGGCGATCTGCGATCTGGCCGACGAATTTGGCGCGCTGACCTATATCGACGAGGTGCATGCCGTGGGCATGTATGGCGCGCGGGGCGCAGGGGTTGCCGAGCGCGATGGCCTGATGCACCGGATCGACATCATCAACGGCACGCTGGCCAAGGCCTTCGGCGTGTTCGGCGGCTACATCGCCGCCTCGGCCCGGATGGTCGATGCGGTGCGGTCCTATGCGCCGGGCTTCATCTTCACCACCTCGCTGCCGCCCGCCGTGGCGGCGGGTGCCGCGGCCAGCGTTGCGCATCTCAAGACCGATCAGGCGATCCGCGAACGGCACCAGACGCAGGCCAGGATCCTGAAGTTCCGCCTCAAGGGTTTGGGCATGCCCATCATCGACCATGGCAGCCACATCGTGCCGCTGATCGTGGGCGATCCCAAACATACCAAGAAGTTGTCGGACATGCTGCTTGCCGATCACGGGATCTATGTGCAGCCGATCAACTTTCCCACCGTCCCGCGCGGCACCGAACGTCTGCGCTTCACCCCATCGCCGGTGCATGGCCCGCGCGAGATGGATGCGCTCGTGCGCGCGCTCGACAGCCTCTGGTCGCATTGTGCGCTAAATCGTGCCGACCTGGCCGGATAGGCTTTTCGACAGTCGCCGCGCGTTTTCGTGTATGCTATTGCCCATGGAAAGAGGCCCGGTGGTTGCCGAATCAAGACCGGGTTACTGGGGGCAGTAGGCAGCAGGACGTCGCATGATAAGGCGTGGCTTTTGGCGCGAACGATCGACCGAGGAGGTTGAAGCCAAGGGTTTCGACGCTTTCGAGCTTCGTCTCGGCGACATCATGCGTGGCGAGCGCGCAACCCTTGGGAAAAGCCTCCTCGACGTTCAGCGCGAGTTGAAGATCAAGGCCGCCTACATCGCCGCGATCGAGAATTGCGATCCGACAGCGTTCGATACGCCCGGCTTCATCGCCGGCTATGTGCGGTCCTACGCGCGTTATCTGCATATGGACCCCGACTGGGCCTTCGAGACATTCTGCCGCGAAAGCGGCTTTTCGACCGCGCATGGCATGTCCGCCGCCGCCTCGACCGTGCGGTTGACCCGGGAAGAGCGTCTGGCCGACAGCACGCGCGACAAGGATATCTTCCTGAGTTCCGCCACCCCCTTCATCCCCGCGGGCGAGCGGATCTGGGCGGGGATCGAACCGCGGGCCATCGGCTCGATCGCCGTGCTTGTCGCGCTGATCGGCGGTCTGGGTTATGGCGGCTGGGCGATCCTGCAGGAAGTGCAGCGCGTCAAGTTCGCCCCCATGGACCAGGCGCCCACGGTGGTGGCCGATGTCGACCCGCTTGCCGGCGCCTCGCGCCCGCAAGAGATGGGCGAATCCATCAACGCCTTCGAGACCCCGCCGCCCGAGGCGCTGGACCGGCTGTATCGCCCGCAGGCACTGGACGTGCCGGTGCTGGTCGCCCGCGACGGGCCGATCTCGACGTTGAGCCCCGGTGAAATCGGGGTGCTGGCCTCGCCCGTGCTGGGGCCTGACGGATCGGTGCTTTCGGCCGATGCAGGCGCAATCATCGAGGGCGATGGCACGGAAGGCACGGACCCGGATCTGCCGACAGTCCGTGTCAATTCAGGCCCGGTGCCGGAATTGCAGTTGATCGCCGTCCGCCCCGCATGGGTGCGGGTGCAGGCCGCCAATGGCAGCACGCTTTTCGAAGGTATTCTCGAACCCGGCGACACGTTCGACGTTCCGGTGACCGAGGAACCTGCCCGGCTTCGGGTGGGCGAATCGGGTGCCCTGTATTTCGCGGTGAACGGGGTGGCGCATGGTCCGGTGGGCGCGCGCGGGATGGTGACGTCGAACGTGGCGCTTTCGCCCGATTCGATCGTCGATAATTTCGCCGTCGCCGATCTGGGCGCAGATGCCGATCTGGCGCAGTTCGTCGCGGTCGCCCAGGTCGAGGGGCTGACTGATCCCGAAGCCCTCGCCGATCAGTGATCGCGGCCTGCGCGCGGGGCAGTGCCCCGTTGCCTGTGGGTCTGCAAGAGCCTAGGTTCGTGGGCGAGATCTGACCGAGGCCTGACTGACATGACCCACAATCCGATCCGCCCATGGCGCAACATCGACCGGCGCAAGTCGCGTCAGATCATGGTCGGCACGGTCCCGGTGGGGGGCGATGCGCCGATTTCGGTCCAGACGATGACCAATACGCTGACCACGGATGTGGCGGCGACGCTGGACCAGATCATCCGCGCGGCCGAGGCGGGGGCTGATATCGTCCGTGTCTCGACGCCCGACGAAGACTCGACCCGCGCCCTGCACGAGATCGTGCGCGAAAGCCCCGTGCCGATCGTGGCCGATATCCATTTTCACTACCGCCGCGCGATCGAGGCGGCCGAGGCGGGGGCCGCCTGCCTGCGGATCAATCCGGGCAATATCGGCGACGCCTCGCGCGTGCGCGAGGTGGTCAAGGCCGCGCGCGACCACGGCTGTTCGATCCGGATCGGGGTGAATGCCGGGTCGCTGGAAAAGCACCTGCTGGACAAATACGGCGAACCCTGCCCCGATGCGATGGTCGAAAGCGGGCTCGATCATATCAAGCTGTTGCAGGACAACGATTTTCACGAGTTCAAGATTTCCTGCAAGGCCTCTGACGTCTTCCTTGCCGCCGCCGCCTATCAGCAACTGGCAGACGCCACCGACGCGCCGATCCATCTGGGCATCACCGAGGCCGGCGGCTTTGTCTCGGGCACGATCAAGAGCGCGATCGGGCTGGGCCAGCTTCTGTGGATGGGGATCGGCGACACGATCCGGGTCAGCCTCTCGGCCGACCCGGTCGAAGAGGTGAAGGTCGGGTTCGAGATCCTCAAAAGCCTTGGCCTGCGCCATCGCGGGGTCAACATCATCTCCTGCCCCTCCTGCGCGCGGCAGGGGTTCGACGTCATCAAGACGGTCGAAAAGCTGGAACAGCGGCTGGAACACATCAAGACCCCGATGAGCCTGTCGATCATCGGCTGCGTCGTGAACGGACCCGGCGAGGCGTTGATGACGGATGTGGGTTTCACCGGCGGCGGGGCCGGGTCGGGCATGGTCTATCTGGCGGGCAAGCAAAGCCACAAGCTTTCGAACGAGGCGATGATCGACCACATCGTCGAACAGGTCGAACGCAAGGCCGCCGAGATCGAGGCGGCGACCCCCCCCGAGGCCGCGGCCGAAGCGGCGGAATAGCGCCTCAGCTTCCCCGCAGATCCTCGACCAGCAGAAGCATCTGCGGCATCGGAAGGAAACCGCGTACCATCTGATCCTCGACGACGAAGGTGGGCGTCCCGCTGATGTTCATGGCCTGTGCAAGGCGCCGGTTCGCCTCGATGACCTGAGCTACCTCGGGGCTGCCCATCCGCGCCAGCAGCGGCGCGGGCTCCAGTTCGAAGGTCTGGGCAAGCCTCGACAGGCTTTCGGGCGTGATGTCGCTTCTCAGGGCCATCAGCGCGTCGTGGACCTGCTTGTAGGCGTCATCGCCATGAAGCTGCAGGACCGAGATCGCGAATTGCGAGGCCAGCACCGACTGCTCGCCCAGAATCGGGAATTCCTTGATGATCAGCCGGATGTTCCCGTCGATCTCGAGCAGGCTCTCGACCTCGGGAAAGGCTTGCCGGCAGAAGCCGCAGCGATAGTCGATGAATTCGACGATGGTCACATCGCCCTCGGGATTGCCGCCAACCCATGAATGGCCGTCGTCGAACAATGCCTCGGCATTGGCACGTGCGAGCTGGCGATCGACATCGGCGCGGGAGGCCATCTCGCGCTCTTCCAGAACGCCGATTGCCTCCATCAGCACTTCGGGATGCTCCAGCAGATAGGCCCGCACCTCGGCGCGAAAGGCCTCGCGCTCGGCATCGGTCATGATCACCTCGGCCCGGGCGGGCAGGCCAAGGCCAGCCGTGCCGATGGCAAGAGCAGTCGCAAGGGCGGAAAAGAGGCGCATCGTGAACTCCGGTCTGACTGCCCTGACGATGCACAGATCGGGTCACGGATGCCAAGGGCGCAATCGACCACATCCGACCAAATGGACGTGAGCCGCCGAACCCGACCATTGACCGGCGCAAAGCAGGCGGGCATCACGGGGAAAAAGGGGCAGGGCAGGACATGCGGCTTTCAAGGCGCGGATCGGTCGATCCCTTCATCGTCATGGATGTGATGGAGGCTGCCCGTGCCGCCGAGGCGGCGGGACGCCACATCATCCACATGGAGGTGGGCCAGCCCGGCACCTCCGCCCCGCGCGAAGCGCTTGACCGGCTGGCCCATGACATGCGCGCAGGGCCCTTGGGCTATACGGTCGGCCTCGGCCTGCCCGAACTGCGCGCCCGCATCGCCCGCCATTACGGCGAGGTCCATGACATCGACCTCGATCCGGCCCGCGTGGTGGTGACAAGCGGTGCCTCGGGTGGCTTCCTTCTGTCCTTCACCGCCCTCTTCGACACCGGCGCCCGCGTGGGCCTTGGCGCGCCCTGTTACCCGTCCTATCGCCAGATCCTGCGCGCGCTCGACCTTGTGCCCGTCGACATGCCGACCACGCCCGAGGCCCGGTTCCAGCCCGTGCCGCAGGATGTGCAGGCCCATGCGCTGGACGGGCTGATCGTCGCCTCGCCCGCCAATCCGACAGGCAGCATGCTTGACCGCACCGCCCTTGCCGCGCTGGCGGGCGCCTGCGACGAGGCGGGCGCGGCCTTCCTGTCGGACGAGATCTATCACGGCATCGAAGACGCCATCCCCGCCGTCACGGCCCTTACGGTGACCGATGCGGTCCATGTCATCAACAGCTTCTCGAAGTACTTCTCGATGACCGGCTGGCGCGTCGGCTGGATGGTCGTGCCGCCCGCGCATGTGCGCAGCGTCGAGCGGCTGGCCCAGAACCTGTTCATCTGCACCTCGCATGCGGCTCAGCGCCTTGCCCTTCACGCGATGGACTGCCGCGACGCGCTCGAGGCCAATGTCGCGGTCTATACCGAAAACCGCCGCCTGATGCGCGAGGCCCTTCCCGCCATGGGTCTGGGCCGGTTCGCACCCCCCGATGGCGCCTTCTACTTCTACACCGATGTCAGCGAATGGACGGCCGATGCGCGCGCCTTTGCGGCCGAGATCCTTGAAGGCGCAGGCGTCGCGGTGACGCCGGGCCTCGATTTCGATCCGGCCGATGGGCATCGCTGGCTGCGCCTGTCCTATGCCGGCACCACCGGGGATATCCGTGAAGGGCTTGATCGGCTGGCCGGGTTTCTTGCCCGGCGGGGGCGGCGGCCATGAGATGGCTTGCCGCGCTGGCCTGTCTTTTCGCCCTGACCCTTGCCCCGGCGGGCGCACAGGATTTCACCGGGCTGGCCCGGTTGGACGTGGGGCAAAGCCGGATCACGGACGCCCCCGACGGGGCCAGCGTAACGCTCTATCTCAGCCAGCCCGTCCCGTGGCGGGCCTTCACGCTGGACGATCCCCGCCGCCTCGTCCTCGATTTCCGCGAGATCGACTGGCGTGGCGCCGCGCGCGCGGACCTGCTGCAGACAGAGGCGGCGCACGACCTGCGCTTCGGCACGCTGCGCCCGGGTTGGAGCCGGATGGTTCTTGACCTTGCGCGCCCCCTCGCCATCCAGACGGCCGGGATGGAGGTCGTCAAGCAGGACAACACCGCCATCCTGCGCCTGCATCTGGCCGAGACGACCGACCTTGATTTCGCCGACCGCTCCGGCGCGCCCCCCGATCCCGCCTGGGACCTGCTTGCCGGTATCGACTTGACCACCGCACCCCCGCCCGCGCGCCCCGACGGCCCCCCGGTGATCGTGGTCGACGCGGGGCATGGCGGGATCGACCCCGGCGCCGAACGCGGCGGGCTGGTCGAGGCGCATCTGATGTTGACGCTTGCCATCGAACTGGCCGAGGCGCTGATCCGGACGGGCGATTTTCACGTCGTGCTCACGCGTGAGGCGGATGTCTTCGTGCCTCTGGCCGAACGGATGACCATCGCCCGCGCCGCCGGGGCGGATGCCTTTCTGTCGCTCCATGCCGATGCGCTCGATATGGTTGCCGCGGTCGGCGGTTCGGTCTACACGCTTTCGGCCCAGGCGCGCGATCAGGCATCGCAGCGCATGGCCGAACGCCACAACCGGGGCGATCTGCTGGCCGGTCTCGACCTTGCCGGGCAGGACGATACGGTGGCCACGATCCTGATGGACCTCGCCCGTCTCGAGACCGCCCCCAGGGCCGAGCGTCTGGCCGATGCGCTGGTCGCGGCCATGCGCGAGGCCGGTGCCGTCCTGAACTCGCGCCCCCGGCGCGACGCACCGCTTGCGGTGCTGAACGCGGCCGATTTCCCGTCCGTCCTGATCGAGGTGGGGTTTCTCTCCAGCGCCGCCGACCGCGCCCGCCTGTCGACCGATGAGGGCCGCGCGCCGATCGTCGACGGCATCGTGCGGGGCCTGCAGGCATGGGCCGAGGACGAGGCGATCCGCGCGCCCCTGCTGCGTCAATAGCTGGCCTGCCTGCCCGTGCTCTTCCTCCGGCTCTCTTGTTTCGAGATACCCCGGGAGTGAGGCGGCATCGGAAACGGTCCGGTGGACCATCTCGCCGCCAAACGCATGGCCGCGGGGGCAGAGCCCCGTGCCACGCCACCCCCACGGCCCGCGTGACGGGAACGTGACCCACCGCACCGGCACTTTGTCGCCGTCAAGGTGCCAAGGGATTTTGACGCTTGCCGGACACATGCCTATATGGAGGCAATCCGAACGAGGGGCTCCTGACCCGTGCTGCGCTTCATCATGTCGTTTTTCGGGGGCATCTTCACGATGCTCACCCTCGGCTTCGCGATGGCCGCGATCTTTGTGGGCGCGGTGTTCTTCGTCTATGGCAAGGGTCTGCCCGGCTACGAGGAACTGGCCAGCTACGCCCCCAAGACGATCAGCCGGATCTATTCCGTCGAAGGCCAGATCATCGACGAATTCGCCACCGAGCGGCGGCTGTTCGTTCCCGCCGAGGATATCCCCGAACTGGTGAAGGCGGCCTTCATCTCGGCCGAGGACCAGAATTTCTACAGCCATCCCGGCTATGACATCCAAGGCATCGCCTCGGCGGTCTACGACGCGGTCCTGTCGCGGGGGGCGACACTCCGGGGTGCCTCGACGATCACGCAGCAGGTGGTCAAGAACTTCCTCCTTTCGTCCGACCAGACCGCCGAACGCAAGATCCAGGAGATCATCCTGGCCGTGCGGCTGGAACAGGCTCTCGACAAGGACCGGATCCTCGAGCTTTACCTCAACGAGATCTTCCTCGGGCAGAATTCCTATGGCGTGGCCGCCGCCGCCCAGACCTATTTCAACAAGCCCCTGACCGAACTGACGCCGGGCGAGGCGGCATATCTTGCATCGCTGCCCAAGGCGCCCTCGAACCGCCATCCCGTGCGCGACCGCGAACAGGCGATCTTCTGGCGCAACAACACCTTGCGTCTGATGCATCAGAACGGCTTCATCGACCGCGCGACGATGGAGGCCGAACAGGCCGCACCCCTCTTGACGGTGCAGGGCGGGGATATCCCCTCGTTCCGCTCGACCCTGCCGCCGCGCGACTATTTCACCGACGAGATCCGCCGCCAGCTTTCGCGCAACTTCGGCGAAGACGAATTCTTCGAGGGCGGCCTTGCCATCCGCGCCACGATGGACCCCGAGATGCAGGTCGTGGCCGCCCATGCGTTGCAGCGCGCCCTTGAACGGATGGACCGCAACCGCGGCCTCTGGCGCGGCACCGGCGAGACGATCCCTCTCGATGCGTTGACCACGGAAGAGGACTGGCGCCGCGCGTTGTCCCAGGTGCAGGTGGCGCGCGACATCACGCTTGAAAACCGCTGGCATCCGGCCGTCGTCCTGGATGTTGGCGACAACCAGCTGCGCCTCGGGATCGAGGGTGTCGAGGAAACCGACGCCGAACCCTTCGTCGTGCCGCGCAACGACATCGAATGGTTGCGCGGCAATTTCCGCGACAATTTCGAGGTGGGCGACGTGGTGCATGTGCGCCGCATGGTCACCGACAGCGACGGCAGCTTCATCCGCTGGACCCTGCGTCAGGTGCCCGAGGTGCAGGGCGCGTTCATGGCGATGGACGTGAACACCGGTCGCGTGATCGCCATGCAGGGCGGCTTTTCCTACCAGCATTCGGTCTTCAACCGCGCCACGCAGGCAATGCGCCAGCCCGGCTCGGCCTTCAAGCCCTTTGTCTTTGCCGCCGCCCTCGACAGTGGCTACAGCCCCGCCACGATCGTCATCGACGCCCCTTTCGAGTTGCAGACGCCCCAGGGCATCTGGCGCCCGACCAATGCCTCGAACCAGTTCTACGGGCCCACGCCGCTGCGGACCGGGATCGAGCAGTCGCGCAACCTCATGACGGTGCGCATGGCGAACGAAGTCGGGATGGATGTCGTCGGCGAATATGCCGAGCGTTTCGGGGTCTATGACCGGATGAACCGCGTCCTTGCCGCCTCGCTGGGTTCGGAAGAGACGACGCTGTTCCGCATGGTCGCCGCCTATGCGATGTTCGCCAACGGCGGCGAGCGGATCGAACCGACGCTGGTCGACCGCGTGCAGGACCGCTTCGGCAATACCGTCTTCCGCCACGACCCGCGCGACTGTGTCGATTGCAACACGCTTGCCCTGCGGACGGGGCAGGCGCCGCGGATCGAGTCCAACCGCCAGCGGATCATGAATGCGGTGACCGCCTATCAGCTGACCTCGATGATGGAAGGCGTGATCACCCGAGGGACCGGGCGCAACATCAACCTGCCCGTGCCCGTGGCCGGCAAGACCGGCACCACCAACGAAGCGCGCGACGTCTGGTTCGTTGGTTATACCTCGAATATCGTGGCCGGTTGCTACGTCGGCTTCGACATCCCCCGGCCGATGCCCGGCGCCTCGGGCGGTGGCATCTGCGCGCCCGTATTCCAGGAGTTCATGGCCGAGGCCGTCAAGCGCTTCGGCGGCGGTCCCTTCCGCGTGCCCGAGGGCTGCCGCTTCATCAAGATCGACCGCTTCTCGGGCGCCCGCCTGCCCGACAGTGCCACCGGCAACAACGTCGTGTCCGAGTGCTTCCGCGACGGCGAAGAGCCGATCTTCGGCATCACCTTCGACGGCGGCTTTGCGATGGCGGCCGATCTGCCGCTGGTCGAGGAGGTGCGTGAGGCGCGTCAGGTCCAGACCTCGACCGGGGGCACGGCGGTGGTCGGGCCGAACGCAAGCTTCGGCACCATTTCCTCGGGCGGGCTTTACTGAGCAGCGCTTGCCCCGGCCCCGACCGCGCGATAGACCCAAATCCGATCCGAGCTACGGAATTTCCCATGCGCACCGAGACGCGAGACACCATCGCCGCGATCCAGAAGTCCATTTCGCTGGTCGGCCAGCGCATGGGCCGCGAAACCGCGCGCTACCGGCTTGAGGAGTTCAACGCCCGGGTCGAGGATCCCACCCTCTGGGACAACCCCGAGACCGCGCAGAAGCTGATGCGCGACCGCCAGGTTCTTCTCGACAAGATCGAGATGGTCGAAGCACTGGAGCGCGACCTGACCGACAATGTCGAGCTGATCGAACTGGGCGAGGCCGAGGGTGACGCCGAGGTGGTGGCCGAGGCCGAAGAGGCACTGCGCGCCCTGCGCGAGAAGGCCGCCCAGAAGGAGCTCGAGGCCCTGCTGGATGGCGAGGCCGACGGCAACGACACCTTCCTTGAGATCAACTCGGGCGCGGGCGGCACGGAAAGCTGCGACTGGGCGGCGATGCTTGCGCGGATGTATGTCCGCTGGGCCGAGGCGCATGGCTATACGGTCGAACTGCAATCCGAAAGTGCCGGCGAAGAGACCGGGATCAAGTCCGCCGCCTACAAGATCAGCGGGCACAACGCCTATGGCTGGCTGAAATCGGAAAGCGGTGTGCACCGGCTGGTCCGCATCTCGCCCTATGACAGCGCGGCACGGCGGCATACCTCGTTCTGTTCGGTATGGGTCTATCCGGTGGTGGACGACAATATCGAGATCGCGGTGGCCGACAAGGACATCCGGATCGACACCTTCCGGTCGTCCGGCGCCGGTGGCCAGCATGTGAACAAGACCGATTCGGCCGTGCGGATCACGCACTTCCCGACGGGTATCGTGGTGACAAGCTCGGAGAAATCCCAGCACCAGAACCGCGACATTGCGATGAAGGCGCTGAAATCGCGTCTCTACCAGCTCGAACTCGACAAGCGCACCGCCGCCATCAACGAAGCGCATGAGGCCAAGGGCGATGCCGGCTGGGGCAACCAGATCCGGTCCTACGTCCTGCAGCCCTACCAGATGGTCAAGGACCTGCGCACGGGGCACGAGACATCCGACACGCAAGGCGTGCTGGACGGCGATCTTGACGGGTTCATGGCCGCCACGCTTGCGATGAATGTTTCGGGCAAGAGCCGGGCCGAGGCGCTGGCCGAAGACTGAGCAGCGCGATGGTCTACCGCCTCCACATCACCGGAGCGTCGGGAACGGGGGTCAGCACGCTGGGCGAGCGGCTTGCCGATGCGCTGGGTGCGGTCCATCTGGAGACCGACACCTTCTACTGGGCGCCGACCGATCCGCCGTTCACCACGCCCCGTCCGGTCCCCGAGCGTCTGCGGCTGATCGGGCAGGCGCAGGCACAGGCCGAAGGGCAGGGGGGATGGGTTCTGGCGGGCTCGGCCGATCCCTGGGGCGATCCGGTGCTGGCGGATCTGGCGTTGATCGTTTTCTTGCGGCTTGCGACGCCGATCCGGCTGGCCCGCCTGCGCCGGCGCGAGGCGGCCCGTTTTGGCGACCGGATCAGGCCGGGCGGTGACATGCATGCCAATCATCGCGCCTTTCTGGACTGGGCGGCGGGCTATGACGATCCGTATTCCGGGCGACGCAGCCTTGCGCGGCATCGCAACTGGCTGTCGGGTCAGACCGCGCCGGTCCTTGAACTGGACGGCGCGGCCGCGCCCGAGACATCGGTCGCCGCCGTCCGTGCCGCCCTGGCTGGTGCTTGACAGGGCGGTCCGCTCTGCCACGATGTGCGGACAGCCGGGGGAGGAGACCCGCATGACCGATCTGACCAACCAGAGTGAGCCGCCACCATCGCCACTGCCACGGATCGCCGATGACCTGACGACCGACGATCTGCGTGACGCGCTGAAGGCGGGCCTTGCCGATTTCCGCCGCGCACCGCAATTCGGCCTGTTCTTCAGTGCCGTCTACGTGCTGGGTGGCCTCATCATCCTGTCGCTTGGCGGGGGGCAATTCGTTCTCGTGCTGGCCGCGACGCTGGGCTTTCCGCTGGCTGCACCTTTCGCGGCGGTGGGGCTTTACGAAGTCTCGCGCCGGATCGAATCGGGGCAGGCGCTGGACTGGCCCGGGGTTCTTGGCGTGATCTGGGCCGAGCGCGGGCGCCAGATGCCATGGATGGGGGCGATCATCGTGATCTATTTCCTGTCCTGGATCCTGATCGCACGGCTGATCTTCGCCCTGATCCTGGGGCCCTCGGCCAGCGTATCGCTGTCATCGGGGTTCGAGCTTTTCGCCTCGGCCGAGGGGGTCGCGGTGATCGGCATCGGCATGATCGTCGGTGCGGCCATCGCCTTTCTGCTTTTCGCGATGACGGTGGTCAGCCTGCCGCTTCTGCTGGACAAGGAGGTCGATTTCGTCTCGGCCATGCTGGTCTCGATCCAGTTCGTGCGCGAGAACCTCAAGGTCATGGCGACCTGGGCGCTCGTGATCGCGGTCATGACGCTTGTGGCGCTCCTGCCCTGGTTCCTGGGCCTGTTCCTGGCACTGCCGGTGCTGGGCCATGCGACCTGGCACCTCTATCGCCGCGGGCTGATCCACGAATAGCCCTGCCCGGCCCCGGAAAGCCTGGGGGTGCAGCGCGGGCTTGCCCGGCGGATCGTGTAAGACGATCCGCCGACGGGGTGACGCGCGTCACTCCTCGGCTGCGTCGGCGGTCTCTTCGGTCTCTGCGTTGTCCTGCGCCTCGACCTCGACCCGGATCGGCACGTCGATCGCGCCGTTCTGCCAGTCGCCGGTTTCGACCTCGCCGCTGGCATAGCGCATCGTGCCTTCACCCTGACGGCGGCCGTTCATGAAATTGCCCTCGTAGACATCGCCATTGGCATAGGTCGCGATGCCGAAGCCCGAGATCTCGCCGTTTTCCCATTGGCCGACATAGACAAAGCCGTCGGGCATCTCGATCCGGCCCTGCCCGTGGCGCTGGCCATTCAGGAACTCGCCGACATAGACCGTGCTGTCGGCATAGGTCGCGGTGCCCTGTCCGCTGCGCTGGCCATCGGCCCATTCGCCTTCGTAGACATAGCCGTCGGCATAGGTCATCCGCCCCTGACCATGGTTGCGCGCGTTCAGGAACTCGCCCTCGTAGACCAGGCCGTTGGCATAGGTCGCGATGCCGCGCCCCTGGATGACCCCGGCCTCCCATTCCCCATCATAGGTCGAGCCGTCGGCATAGGTGATCTTGCCCCGACCATGTGCCAGATTGGCCTGGAACTGGCCGACATAGACCGACCCGTCGGGATAGGTCACCTCGCCCGCGCCCTCGATCTGCCCGGCCACCCATGAGCCCACGTAGCGATAGCCATCCGCCCCGGTGAAGGTGCCCTGCCCGTGGCGCAGGTCGTCCTGGAACCCGCCCTCGTAGACATCGCCATTGGCATAGGTGATGCGCCCCGTCCCCTGGCGGCGGCCTTGCACCAGATCGCCCTCGAAGATGTCGCCATTGGCCTGGACCAGACGGCCCACGCCCTCGATCTGGCCGTTTACCCACGGCCCTTCATAGCTCAGCCCGTCGGCCATGGTCAGCGTGCCCTGCCCGTGCCGCTCGCCCGCGAGCATGTCGCCCTCGTAGACCGAGCCGTCGGGATAGGTGATCTGCCCCCGGCCTTCCTTCACCCCGTTCACCCAGCTGCCGTCGTAGACATAGCCTGCAGGCGTCGCCATCGTGCCGGTGCCATGATGCATGGCGTTCTGGAATTCGCCCTCGTAGCGCACGCCATTTGCATAGACGGCAATGCCCGTCCCTTCGATCCGTCCTTCGACCCAGTCGCCCTCGTAGGTGCCGCCGTCGGCGAAGACGATCTGCCCCTGCCCATGCGGCTTGCCGCGCTCGAACGCACCCTCATAGACCGAGCCGTTGGGAAAGCGCGCCCGGCCCTGTCCGCGGATCTCGCCCTCGAACCATTCGCCGGTGTATTCATAGCCGTTGGGCAGCCGGTAGGTGCCCATCCCGTGCTGCTTGCCGTTGAGGAAGGTGCCCTCGTAGATGCCGCCATCGTCGTATTGCTTGGTCTCGATGGTCTGGCCGAAGGCGGGGGCCATCGCAACCGGCGTCGCCAGTGCCGCCAGCAGCGCCACGGCCAGCGCCCGCCCACGAGGTTGGCCCCGGAATCTGCCCCGGAATTGGCCCCGCAGCTTGCCCTGGCAACGGGCCTGCGCACCCCTGCCCATTCCGCTCGATGTCATCCGACTGCTCCCCGTCGTTCGTGATCGCCCGTTCCCGGGTCAGCCTATCCGCCACGCCCGACCCTGACAACGGACCCTGACAACGCACCCCGACAACGGGGCCCCGGCCAAAGGGCCATGTCGACCCGGCCGCCCCGGGGGGGCCCCCTTGGGCCCCGG
>JAFIEN010000041.1 GCA_020832515.1 Rubellimicrobium sp.
GACCGACGGGACGCAGGCCGACCGCGAGGGTGACCTGCTGGACCCCGACGCCGCGCGGCGGGCCGAGGCGGAACGCGCGGCCGATGCGATCCGCGCAAGGTTCGGCGAGGATGCCATCGTCAAGGGCCGGTCGCTGCGCTGAGGCCGGTCTTGCGCGGGCGCGGGGTGGGGCGTAGTCTTTTCTCGTGTCTCTGGACAGGAAAGGAGGCCGCGTGATGACAATCGGCCTGCGACTGTTCGGACCTGTCCATGCCCTGCAAATGCGTTTGCAGGGCTGACCCGGACCATACACCACGAAACCCCCGGTCGGCCCATGTGGCTTGCGCCTGACCCGCGCAAGCATCTCCGCGAATAGCGGCCCCATGAAAGACCGGACATGACCCTTCTGACCCTGCGCGCCCTTGGCCATACCCTGGCCGAACCGCTGTTTTCCGACCTTTCCCTTACCCTTGGCCGGGGCGAGCGCCTTGGCCTTGTCGCCGCCAACGGGCGCGGCAAGTCCACGCTGCTGCGCATCCTTGCAGGCCAGACCGAGGCCACGACGGGCGAGATCACCCGCGCCCGCGGGCTGCGTGTGGCGCTGGCCGAACAGGAGGTTCCCTCGGGCCTGCGCGATCACCCGCTGCGGGCGGCGGTTCTGGGCGCGCTCGACCCCGAGACGGCGGGAAGCGAATTCTGGCGCGCCGATATCGTGCTCGATGATCTGGAGATCCCTGAAGACCTGCGCGAAAGGCCGCTTGGCGCGCTGAGTGGTGGCTGGCAGCGGCTGGCGCTTCTGGCCCGCGCTGCGATCACGGAACCGGACGTGCTGTTGCTGGACGAGCCGACCAACCACCTTGACCTGACGCGGATCCTGAAACTCGAACGCTGGCTGGCCGCGCTGCCCCGCGACACGGGCCTGATCGTCGCCAGCCACGACCGCGCCTTTCTGGACAGCGTCACCACCCGCAGCCTGTTCCTGCGGACCGAAGGAAGCCGCCTGTTCGCCTTACCCTACAGCCGCGCCCGCGCGGCGCTTGACGAGGCGGACGCGGCAGATGAACGCCGCTTCGCGGGCGAGATGAAACAGGCCGACCAGCTTCGGCGGCAGGCGGCGAAGCTGAAGAACATCGGCATCAACTCGGGCAGCGACCTGTTGATCGACAAGACGAAACAGCTCAAGGACCGCGCCGACCGGATCGAGGCCGCCGCCCGACCCGCCCACAAGGACCGCAGCGCCGGCGCGATCCGGCTGGCGGGCAGCGGCAGCCATGCCAGGGCGCTGGTCACGCTGGACGATGCCGAGGTCTCGGCGCCGGACGGGCGGCTTCTGTTCCGCACCGGGCGGCTATGGCTGTCGCCCGGCGACCGGGTGGTGCTTCTGGGGGCGAACGGTGCGGGCAAGTCGCGGCTGATGGGCATGGTCATGCAGGCGCTGGACGGGCGACCGGGGCCGGTCCGGGTTGCAGCCTCTGTCGTGCCGGGTGTCGCCGATCAGGGGCTGACGCATCTGGACGGCGACCGCACGCCGCTTGACGCGATCTGCCGCCGCTTCGATGTGGGCGATCAGCGCGCCCGGGCGCTTCTGGCCGGGGCGGGCATGGACATGGCGCGGCAGACCATGCCCGTGGCCTCGCTTTCGGGCGGGCAACGCGCGCGGCTTGCCATGCTGATCCTGCGGCTGGAGAGGCCGAACCTGTATCTGCTGGACGAGCCGACGAACCACCTGGATATCGACGGGCAAGAGGCGCTTGAGCGAGAACTCGGGAATGAGGATGCCGGCTGTCTTCTGGTCTCGCATGACCGCAGGTTCGTGACCAGTGTCGGCAACCGCTTCTGGCAGATCACCGGCAAACGCCTGACCGAGGTCGAAGGGCCGGAAGCCTTCTTCGCCGCGGTGGGAGGCTGAGCCTATTCCGCCGCAAGCGGCAGATCCGCCGGGCGGCCGATGTCCGAAATCTCGGCGACCACACGCAGCATCAGCCGGCGGAAATCGTAGAAGCCGGCAGACGGCTCGATCCGCCGTTCATCCATGTAGAGCGCGCGGTCGATCTCGATCTGGACCACATGCTGGCGGCGCGAAGGGCGCCCGTAATGCTGGGCGATATAGGCGCCGGCGAAGGGCATGTTGCGCACGGTACGCAGGCCCGCATCCGCAAAGATCGCCTCGATCCGCTCAAGCACGGGGGCCGCGGCGGCTGCACCGAACCGGTCACCCAGCACGATCTGCGGCCGCCCGGCCCCGCTCGGACCGATATTGTCCAGCGCCTCATGCGGCATCGAATGACAATCGATCAGGATCGCCTCGCCGAAGTCCACATGGCTTTCGTCGATCAGGGCCTGCAGCATGTCGTGATAGGGCCGCCAGTAGCGCAGGATGCGGCCCTGCGCCTCGGCAAGATCGATCTTGCCGCGATAGATCGCCCGCCCGTTCGCCACGACCCGGGGGATCACGCCTAGACCGCTGGCCACGCGCGGATTATGCGCCACGCGGCGGATGCCGTTGATGAGCGCGGGGTCCAGCTCGTCTGCCGAACGGTTGAGATCGATGTAGGCGCGCGGGGCGCGGGCCGTCAGCAACGGCGCGCCGAAAGCCGGGGCCATATCGAAGAGGCGGTCGACGAAGGCATCCTCGGAGGATCGGATCGTCTGTTCGTCGATCGCGGCGCGCAGCAGGAAGTCGGCCGGGTAGCCGCTGCCGCTATGCGGCGAGGCGAAGATCACCGAGGTGGTCCGCCGCACGGGCAGGGTCAGGGTGTAGGCCTCTGTCTGCATCGTCACTCCGCTCTCACGGCGCAAGATAGCGCGGAAAGGCGGTTCGCCAAAAGCCCTTGAACAGTCCGGCGACTCCTTTTATAGCCCGCCTGACCGTCGCGGAAGGTCCGCGCGCCCTGTCAAGGTTGGCGCGCTGTTTTTCGTGAAGGATCGGGCGGTTAGCTCAGCGGTAGAGCACTACGTTGACATCGTAGGGGTCACAAGTTCGAACCTTGTACCGCCCACCATCGTAACGCTGGCCCCTGGCAGCTACCAGGTCCGGGGCCGAAATTGTAACTGGCGCAAGACGACAGCGCCGCGACCATGAGGAGAGACGACCATGAAAGTCGCCAACTCGCTCCGCTCGCTCAAGCTGCGCCACCGCGATTGTCGCGTTGTGCGCCGCAAGGGCCGCGTCTACGTGATCAACAAGACGCAGCCGCGGTTCAAGGCCCGTCAGGGCTGAACCTGACAGCGCGAGAGATGACGGAACGGGCCGCCCAGATCGGGCGGCCCTTTTCGTTGCATTGGCCCCGCGTCGTTTCGGCTTTGCGCCCCTTCGCCCGACGGGTGGACAAGCCGCAAGTTGTCACTAGCCATGATCGCGCGAAACCGCATAGACTGCGCGGGTACATGCAGACTGCCTTGCAGGGAAAGGATATTGTCATGAGGCACTTGCACGAAAACAGGGTGCATCGGCGTCTGGGGCTGGCCGCCCTGCTGGCCATGGGCACCGCGCTGCCGGTTGCGGCGCAGACCGGCCTGTGCGGCGGGGTCGGCGACAACGGTCAATGGATCGGCGGGTCGGAAGCGAATTCGGATGTCTCGACTGCGCCCGCGGCCATGGAGCAGATGGCCCTCGTCCTGATGCGCAACGAATATGTGGCGCTGTTCAACGTGTCGTCCGGCACCGAGGTGCGGATGGAGGCCCAGCAGCGCGGCTCGGGCGATCCGGTGATCGACCTGCGAAACGCGGCCGGCGAGATCATCCTCTCGGACGACGATTCCGGCGGCGAACTGGCATCGCGCGCCGAGGCATTTCTCGAACCGGGCACCTATTGCCTGTCGATGAGCAGCTACGACGGATCGCCCATGACCGGCTTTGTCCGGGTCGGGCGTCTTGAACACGAGCCGTTGACGCCCGGGATGGCGTCATTCGATCCCGATGACGGGCTGAGCTTCGATCCTTCGGACCCGTGGCAAACCGAGACGATCTGCAGCACCGACACGATCACGCAATTCATCGGGTCTGGCCCGATCGACGCCCAGCTGGCAAGCGGAGCGATCAGCGCGACGGCCACGGTCAACGATGTGCCGATCTGGGGCTTTACCCTTGGGCAACCGACCGCGATGTCGATCACGGCCGTGAACCCGGCCGCCGATCCCTACATCATCATCTACGACGAGTTCGACAACTACATCGCCGAGAACGACGATTTCGACGGGCTGAACTCGCGCATCGACTTCACCGCACCGCTGGCGGCCGGCACCTACTGCATCGAGATGATCGCCCTCAGCAATCCTGACGAGCCGATCACCGTCAGCCTGATGCCGTTCAGCGCCGAGACGGCGACCCTGAACATGGTCGACAGCGGAGAGATGAGCCCACCGCTCGACGGCAGCCACCCCATCGTCGAGGTGGGGCCGATCCAGGGCCGCATCCGGCAGGATATCCAGTCGACGGCTGTCGCGACATGGTTCTCGATCGAGATGCCCGAGGCGGGCCTTCTGATCATCGAGGCGGCAAACAACGGCCTCGGCGATCCGATGGTTTACCTTTACGACGATTTCGGGCGCCAGGTCGGCTTCAACGACGATGCCAATGGCACGCTTGATTCAATGCTGGCCGCGCGGCTTCTGCCGGGGACATATGTCGTGGGTGTCCGCGAATTCTCGCAAAATGCCGCGCCGGTCCCGACCCGCGTCCTGTTCGAAAGGTTCGTGACGGCCCAGTGACGGGGCGACCCGGTCACCCGTATCGCGGTGGCCCGTAAGGCGGTGGCCCGTATCGGGGTCGCCTGTCAGGCCCCGCATCGCCGAAAGTCGCAAAGGCCCCGCCTTCGGACGGGGCCTTTCCTTTGCCTTCCCAGGGTCAGCCGCCGGTTTCGGCAAGCAGCCTGACAAGAACGGTCTCGTCCAGAAATCCCGTGGCGGGCAAATTGTGATCGCGCTGATAGTTGCGGATCGCGCGACGGGTCTGGTTGTCGAAAGTGCCGTCCACCGCACCGGGTTCCAGCCCCAGATCGGCCAGCCGCTGCTCGACCAGCCGGCGGGTCTGGGCATTCAGGTTGAGCGCCTCTTCCCCGACCCGTGCCGCCGGTCGCAGCGCCGCCCCGCCATCTTCGGGCGTCAGCGCGACGATCCGCGCCTGGGCATTGCCGCGAAACTGCCCCTCGGGATAAAGCCGCAGATAGGTCCGGTAGGCCGCGACCGTGTCCACCTCGCGCGCGCGGTCCCAGGCCTGCCGCTCTTCGACCTGCGCGCGCTGCCGATCGCGTTCCTCGAGCAGGGCCAGGGTCGCGGCGGCCTCTTCGGCGAAGATGCCGTCGGGATAGCGGCCAAGATAGGCGCGCAGGCCCGCTTCAGTGCCCAGCGCCCCCGTTTCATCCCAGAAGGCGCGGTCAGCCCGGATCGCGGTCTGGCGCTGGCGTTCAGCCTCGGCCTCAAGCTCGGCCGAGCGGCGGGCGGCCTGCGCATCCAGCCGGGCGATCTGTTCGGCGGTCAGATAACCGGTCTGTGGCAGGCCGTTCTGCTGTTGCCAGTTGGTGATCGACCCGCGCGTCATCGGCCCGAAGATGCCGTCGATGCCGCCGGTATTGTAGCCCAGAAGCGTGAACTTGCGCTGGATGTCGCGCCGCTTGTCCCGGCTGAGATCAAGCGCATCTTCGTCAATCCGGGCGGCGCGGAAGGGTTCGGCCCGGATCGCCTCGATCGCGGCTTCCGCCTGGGCTGCGAACGCACCCACCGGGTAGCGGCGCAGGTAGTTGCGATAGGCCTCGATCGTGTCGAGCGCGACCGCCCCCTCCCAGAGTGCGCGTTCCACCATGCGGTCGGCCTCGGCGGTCTGGTCCTCCTGCGGTTCGGGCGGCGGCGGCACGACCGCGCCCGGCATGAAGACAAGGCTGCGGGGCGTGAAGCCCGTCATGGCGATGCGACGGTTGCGGGCGACCAGTTCGGTCAGGTCGCCGGCAGGGCGCAGCAAGTCGGCCGTCATGAAGTCCGAGACATCGCGGGGGCGGCCGCGGATCACCGTCACGCCCTGCGGAATATCAAGCGGGCCAAGCCCCTCGGACAGCCAACGGTCGAAGGCCTGCCCGTTGTCGACCTCGACGCCAAGGATCAGGAGCGCCTGTCCCGGCACCCCAGCCAGCACCGTCATCAACGCGTCAAGCGATACCGCCTCGGTGCCAAGCGACAGGATCCCCGGCGCGTCGGCCTCGGCGGTCAGGAACCAGCTGCGCCGGCCATCGGTGACAAAGCGGCCTGAAAGCGCGACGACGATCCGCTCGGCCTCGGGCACGGCCTCGAGGAAGGCGGCCAGCGCCTCGGCCGTGCTGTCGGCCCGCCCGTTCGGCAGGGCGCTGACCGCAAAGCCCAGCGCGGCCAGCCCGTCGGCGGCCTGGGTCACATCCGCCGCCCGCGAGATCCGGCCCAGAACCTCGTAGCGTTCGTTGCCAAGGATCAGGGCAGCATCCCGGGCCAGCGCCTGAAGCGGCAGGGCTGAGGCGACAAGTAGCACGGTCAGCTGAAACAGTCGGCGCATCGGATACTCCCGCAACGATCCAGCAGGTATCAGGCGCCTGTGGCCCGCCGCCCTGCAGTTATCCACAGGCTAGGCCGCACCGGCTGCGCTATTCAATATCCACGGGTCCGCAAGCCGATGACAATTCGCGGCGCCGGACCACGGGCACGTGTTCGCCTCAACCGGGGCGATAGACCTCATCCTCGGCATCGAGCGCCGAGATGCCCATCGCGTCGAGCCCGTTCTCGAGATGGTCGGCCAGATGGAGCGAGCCTTTCAGATACTGCGCCGTCGGCACCGTCGCCTCGGACATCGCGGTCTCGACGGCCTGATCGAAATCCTCGGGCTCGAACGACCCGCGGCCCACCCACATCAGCGCCACGAGATTGGCCTTTTCATCCTCGTTCAGGCTTTCGATGAAGCCGTCGAACTCGGCCCTGCGATGGTCAAGGTCGCGGGCCAGGATGATGACTTCGGCAATCTTGTCGATGGCAATGTCCATGCCCCGCCCCTTCGCTGGTTGTGCATTCAGCTTGCGTCGAAGCAGGTGGGGCGGTCCTTGATCTCGCGCAAATCTCAGCGGGCGCCGAACAGCCTGTAGTAGGCCCAGTCGGGCAGGAACTGGCTCAGACGGAAGACCCAGGAAAAGACCATCGGAAAGCTTTTCTTGAAACGGTCGCCGTTCATGTGATCGACAAATTCACGGGCGGCGGCGTCGGGTTCCATGATGAAGGGCATGTTGAAATCGTTCTTGTCTGTCAGCCGGGTGCGGATGAAGCCGGGATTGATCAGCTGCACCTCGATCGGGCTGCCGTGCAGATCGGCCTGCATCGATTCCGCCAGCGACATGATCGCGGCCTTCGATGCACAATAGCCGATCGCGCCCGGAAGGCCCCGGAACCCCGACAGCGATCCGGTCAGCACGATATGCCCCCGACCCCGTTCGATCATCGGGCCGATCACCGCGCCCACGGCCCGCTGCGCGCCGACGAAATTGATATCGGCCATCATCTCGGCCTTCTCGATATCCCAGTCGCTTGACTTCATCGGCCAGTAGACACCGGCAAGATAGACCATCCCGTCGATCTCGCCCACCTGTTCGGCGGCGGCCAGCACCGATGCCCGGTCGCTCACATCGACAACGACATGCGAGGCCTTGCCGGGCAATTCGGCGACAAGCTCTTCCAGACGCGCCTCGTTACGCGCGCTGACGATCACCTCGGCGCCATTGCGCGAAAGCTGAAGGGCCACTTCGCGCCCCAGACCCTCGCTCGCACCGATCAGCCAGTAGCGCTTGCCTTGCCAGTTCCTCACGATCCGTTCCCTTTCCTGTCCGATCCCTCAGGCAGCCTGCCTCGGGCGCAATGTGGCCACAAGTTCCGCCACCTTGATCCCGTATTTCCTGAACTGGCTGCGGTTCATGATGTTTCCGTTCGGCGTCAGATACATCCAGTCAACGGTATCAAGGATGTGGCCGCCGGCCTCGGGCTTGAGGCGGATGCGATAGTTCAGTTGCACGGCCGATCCCTTCTGCCAACCCCGACCGACACCGACAACATCCTCGGCCTCTGCCCGGATCGCCCCGTCATTGCCCAGCGTCAAGCGCCATTCACGGTTCTGCACGGCACCGCTGTCATAGTGGAAGACTTCTTTCATGACCCCCACATTGCCCTGCCAGCTTGCCTCGAAATCGGCAACGAAGCGCGACGTGACGCGGCCCGTGGGCCCGAAGATCACGCCCTCGCAGACGATGGGGCCGTTCAGCCTTTCGCGGATGTCGAACCGGAGCTTCTCGTCGGCATAGTCCTCCGGCCGCTGGGCCGGAAAGGCGGCATGGCGGTGGCGCAGGTAGACGACCAGCGCCACCAGGGCAAGTGTCAGGACGATCCAGGTCAGGCTAGTCATCACGAGTCCTCCAGTCGGGTCATGGACAGCAGCACGATGGCCACCAGTTTCAATGCCAGCGGCACTGCGGCGTAAAGCATGGCAAGCAGGCCGAGCGCGGCCTCGGGGTTGTCCGGCGCGCCCGCGACAAAGCCCACCCGTTCAAGAAGCGGCAGAAGCGTCACGGCGGCGAAGGCCAGCGTGAACTTGTTCATCAGCCCCCAGAGGCCGAAGCCCTGCCCGCCGTTCGGGCTGACCACCGCCATCCTCCGGGCAAAGGCCGCGGGCATCAGCGTGAAATCCGCGCCGAGCGTGGCGCCCGTCAGCACACAGATCACCGCGAAGATCGCCACATCGCCCGGCCCCAGCATGACCGCCACCCCGAAGGACAGGACCGCCAGCACCATCGCCGCAAGCAGCACCGGCTTCGAGCCGAAGCGCCGGGCGAGCGCGCTCCACCCCGGTGCCGAGGCGGCTGCGGCAAGGAAGAACAGCACCAGCAGCGCCCCTTCCCAGCCCGGCGCATCAAGCCGGCTTTCCACATAGAACAGAAACAGGGTCGAGGTGACGGCCACCGGCGTTGCATTGACCATCGCCAGAACAAGAAGGCGCCGCGCGCCGTCATCGGACAGGATCGTGCGCATCGGCACAGGCTCGTGCCGGCCGCCGCCTGTCCATTCCGGCCACATCAGCAGGACCGCGAGCGCCACGACCGCGACAAAGCCGTAGGCAAAGACGGCGAAAGGGGCCTCGGTCACGCCCATCAGCAGCGTGGGCGCGACGGCCGCGATGCAGACCCCCAGAAGCGCCCCGCTTTCGCGCCAGGCCGCCAGCCGCACATGCCCGCCGGGCGCATCGCCGGCCTTGGCGATGCCCTGGGCATAGAAGGTGATCGTCAGGAAGCTGAACGCACTGAACAGCCCCGTCACCGTGATCCCGAACCACCAGATCGGCGAGATCGGCGGGGTGACGGCGAAAAGCCCCACCATCGACAGCGCCATGACCGACGCCGCCAGCGCGACCGCCCATACCCTTGACCTGTCCAGCCGCTCGGACAGCCAGCCAAGGATGGGGTCCTGCACCACATCGAACAGCCGCAACCCGAACAAGAGGACACCCAGCGCGGCAAGACTGACCCCGAAGGTGTCGGCGTAGTATTTCGGCGCATAGATGTAGATCGGCAGACCCGCTCCCGAAAGCGCTGCGCCAAAGACGGCCCAGGCGGGAAACCTGTCCCGCGGGATCGGGGCTGAAAGGGATGTCACCGGCTGACCTCGTCGGCAGGGGCCTCGGGGCGGGGGCGGAATGTGGCCCCCTTCCACCAGAGCTTGAGCGCCTGCCAGTGGATCAGCGCCAGCACTCGGCGCGATCCGAAGGGACGCCGGAGTGTCGCGCGCAGGATCGCACCGGTGGTGAGCGGCCGCCGCTGCCCCGTCAGCGTGGCGATCAGCCCGCCGTTGCCACGCGCATAGTCGATCCAGATGCCGATGCTGGCTTCGGTAATGTCGAAGCGGAAGGTGTAGCCCCCCTCGACCGGCTGGAAGGGCGAGACATGCATGATCTTGCGCGCGGCAAGTGTCGCGTCCTTCGTGATCGGCGCAAGGTCGAGGTGATTGCAGAGGTAGGAATGCCGGTCGCCATAGGTATTGGTGACCTCGGCGATCACCGCGCGCAAGGTGCCGGCCGCATCATGGCAAAGCCAGAAACTGACCGGATTGAACACATGGCCCAGAACCCGCGGCTGGGCCAGAAGCTCGACCCGGCCGGGCAGGTCAAGCCCGTGGGCTGCCAGCACCTTGCGCACCCAGACAGCACCCTGCCCGCGGCCGGGGGGGCCGCCGTGGTCGGCATCGTTCAGCGCCGTCAGGTTGCGCCCGTTGCGGCTGAAAAGGCGCGGCGCATCGACCTTTGCCTCGGCATCGACAAGGACATAGTCCACCGAATAGCGGAAGGCGTTCTTCGTGCCTCCACGACGACCATGATAGGTCTGGCCCGCGATATGCTCGATCCGGCTCACTCGGCCACCAGGGCCATGCCGGCGCCGGCCGAGATCGCCTCGACGACATCGACCGCGCTGGCAAGCCCGTCCTCGTGAAAGCCGTTCTTCATCCAGGCCCCGCAGAACCAGGTTCGGTTCATCCCGTTCATCGCCCGCACCTCCTGACGCGCCGTCTGTGCGGCAAGGTCATAGACGGGATGATCCATCACCACCTTGTCCCAGATCAGGTCATCGCGGATCGGGCGGGTGGCGTTGAGCGTGATGAAATAGTCCTGCTCCGTCAGCCAGGGTTGAAGCGAGTTCATCCAGTAGGACAGGTCGATCCGGTCGGTCGACTTGTGCGAACCTTCGGCATAGGTCCAGGACGACCAGACCTTGCGGCGGCGCGGCATGAGGCTTGCGTCGGAATGCAGCACGATGTCGTTGGGCTGATAGCGCAGCGCGGGCAGGGCCCGGGCCTCGGCGGGCGTCCTGTCGGCAAGCATCCGCAGCGTGATGTCGGAATGGGTGGCGAAGACGACATCGTCGAACCGCTCCCACTCGGCCCCTTCGGCGCGCAGATCGACGCCCAGCGCATCGCGCCGCACCCCGGCGACAGGCGCACCCAGCCGGATCTCGACGCCGCGTGCGCGCATCGCAGCCTCGAGCCGGGTGACATATTCCCGCGATCCGCCCTTGACCGTGTACCACTGATGCTGGCCTGCATAGCCAAGCAGCCCGTGGTTGCGGAAAAAGGTCATCATGTGATGGGCGGGGAAATCAAGCACCTTTTCGGTGGGCGTCGACCAGATCGCGCCGGAGAACGGCAGAAGGTAGCAATCGCGGAAATAGCTGCCCAGACCCAGCGCCCCGATCAGGTCGCCGATGGTCAGCGACGGGTCATCCTCGGCCACCTGCATGCCCATCGCGTTGAAGCGCAGGATGTCGCGGATCATCCGCAGGAAGCGCGGATTGCCCAGATTGCGCCGCTGCGCGAAGATGGCGTCAAACCCGGAGAGGCCGTATTCGATCCGCCCTCCGTCGATCGAGGCACCAAAGCTCATGTTCGATTCCGTGACCGGCACGTCGAGCGCGTGAAACAGCGCCGTCAGATGGGGATAGTTCACCTTGTTGAAGACGATGAAGCCCGTATCGACGGGGATGTCGCGGTTCGGGCCGACCATGCGCGTCCGGGCATGGCCGCCCAGCCGCCCCTCGGCCTCGAACAGGGTGACGCGATGATGGGGGGAAAGGTGATAGGCGGCCCCCATGCCGGATATCCCGGCACCGATCACGGCAATGTTCCTCGGCCCGATAGGGCTTGTCGTCAACGTCATGAATTAACTGCTCCGTCTTCTGCCTGTCGTTCAGGTCATGGTTTTATTTACGCAGCACTAGCACGGCTGGATGAATTCGCACGAGCGGATGAAAACTGTTCCGAACTTGTGATCCGCCCGCCCGGCCCCGGCGTAAGACCGATATGTTTGACGTTCACGAACAGCTTGCTAAGGAGCAGTCGGGTGGTTTCGCACCCACTTGTGCCGCACGGGCGAGGCCGCAAGGTCAGACCCGGAAAGACGGAAGCGCCCTCGTGCCCGACATTTCGAAACGCATGGAATGGGTGGCGCATCTCGAGGCCATCCGTGACAGCCAGGACCAGGAGGCATTTGCCGAACTTTTCCGCCATTTCGCTCCAAGGGTGAAGGCGTTTCTCGTGCGGTCGGGCTCGACCCACGAATTCGCCGAGGAATGCACCCAGGACGTCATGGCAACCCTCTGGCGCAAGGCGCACATGTTCGACGGCACGAAGGCCAGCGTTTCGACCTGGGTCTTCACGATCGCGCGGAACCGCAAGATCGACCTGATCCGCAAGGACCGGCGGCCGGAACCAGAGGACCTGCTGTGGGGGCCGGATGAAGAACCATCGGCCTCCGAAGTGCTTGCCAGCCAGCAGGAGGCCGAGCAATTGGCCGTCGCCATGGCCAAACTGCCGGAAAAACAGCGAAAGCTGATAGAAAAAGCCTATTTTGGTGAGTTGTCGCATAGTGAAATCGCAGCCGAGACGGGCCTTCCGCTCGGCACCATCAAATCCCGTATCCGCCTTGCCCTCGACCGGCTGCGGCACGCCATGACATGAAGATGACCGCAATGCCAAAGATCACGCATCACCTGACCGACCCGCTCCTCATGGCCTATGCGGCCGGCACACTGCCCGAGGCCTTCAACATCGTCGTGGCGACGCATGTGTCGCTTTGCGACGAATGCCGGGCGCGGCTTCATTCCTTCGATGCGGTCGGCGGTGCGCTGATCGACACCGCAGAGGCGATGGACCTGTCCGTAGGCAGCCTTGAAGCGACGCTGCGCGCCATCGCCGGCAAGCCGCCCGAACCGCGCGCGGTGCGCCGGGCAACCGGCCTTTTTCCTGCGCCGCTGCAGGAATACGTCGGCGGAGACATCGACAGCGTCGTCTGGCGGCGGGTCGGTGGCGGTGTATCGCAGGCCGTTCTTGCAACGCGGGGCGAGGCCACCGTGCGTCTGCTCCGGATCCCCGGCGGGGTTGCGGTGCCGGACCACGGTCATCGCGGTACCGAACTGACGATGGTGCTGCAGGGCGCGTTCCGGGACGAGACGGATCGCTTCGCCGCAGGCGATGTCGAAGTGGCGGATGAGGCAATGGTGCATCAACCCGTGGCCGAAGAGGGCGAGGATTGTATCTGCCTTGCCGCGACGGACGCACCGCTGCGCTTCAATGCCTTCCTGCCACGGGTTGCCCAGACGATCATGCGCATCTGATCGCCGCATCTTTGCGGGGATCATCGAGCAGGCGGGATCGCGACAGGATAAAGAGGTTGCGGTCCCGGCCGATTGTCCGAGTCCCACGCAAGCGGCAGATCGACATCGCCGACACGCATCCGGCCGTTACCGCCGGGTGACAGAATGAAGGTCCTGCCGTAAAGGCCTGTCACGACGTAATGGTCCGGCGTGATCTGCAGGCCTCCGGCCCGGCCCTGCGGCGTTCCTGCACAGATTGCCCGGCCATCTTGACAGGGGACAAGCCGGTATGTGCGCAGCCGCCCCCGCTCGGTGACCAGGACCGAGACCGGGCCTTGCGAAAAAGGCATATGTCGGAAACCGGCCGAAACGGCACGATCCACCTCGCGGGTGATGGACCCGAAGGCAAACCCCTCGTGCGGCAGGTCCGTTTCGGCGCAGGCGGCCAAAGCCGCAAGCGCCAGTCCCCACAAGACCACCCTCATCCTTGTGCCTTCTGCTGCATCGGTTCTGCCCCCGGGGAAAACGCCGCACCACGCTAGGACGGGACTGCGGTCATGACAATCGCGAAACGGCGCCCCGGGCCCGCCACTTATCTGCGGCCGAACAGCCGCTCGATATCGGCCAGTTGAAGCGTGACATAGGTGGGGCGCCCGTGGTTGCACTGGCCCGAGCGCGGGGTGGCCTCCATCTCGCGCAGAAGGGCGTTCATCTCTTCGGCCCGCATCTGGCGGCCGGCCCGCACGGACCCGTGGCAGGCGATCCGCGACAGCACCGCATCGCGCCGCTGCATCAGGCTGTCGCTGTCCCCGGCATCGGACAATTCGTCCAGGATGTCGCGCACCAGCGCTGCGGCATCGACCGGGCCAAGCACGGCGGGCGTCTCGCGCACCGCGATGGCGCCGGGGCCGAACGGCTCGATCCCGAGGCCAAGCCGCGCCAGCGCCGGTGCCAGCGACAGAAGCTGCGCGCAATCGGCCTCGGGCAGGTCGATCACCTCGGGGATCAGAAGCGCCTGCGCGGCGATGCCCGTCGCATCGGCCTGTGCCTTCAGCCGCTCGTAGACCAGCCGCTCATGTGCAGCATGCTGGTCGACGATGACAAGGCCGCTCTCGGTCTGGGCAAGAATGTAGGTCCCGTGGATCTGGGCCCGCGCCGCGCCCAGTGGCAGATGGGCCAGGTCGGGATCGGCTTCCTCGTCCCCGGCAAAGGTTCTGGCGCTGGGCGCTGCGGTTTCGGCAAAGCCCGGCACGGGATGGGGTGCCTGCGCGGCATAGGCGCCGCGCAATGCAGAGTGCGAGGGGCGGTCCATCTGCCACGAGCGGCCCGGCGGCAACGTCGCCGGCCGGAAGGCACCCAGCGTGCGGTCCGAGATCGTGGTCGCGGCACGGTGCCCCTCGGCCGCCAGCGCATGGCGGAGGGCCGAGACGATCAGCCCCCGCACCGGGCCCGGGTCGCGAAAGCGCACCTCGGCCTTGGCGGGGTGCACGTTCACATCGACAAGCTGCGGGTCGCAATCCAGAAACAGCGCCGCCGCCGGATGCCGGTCGCGCGGCAAGAGGTCGGTGTAGCCGGCCCTGAGCGCGCCGATCAGAAGCTTGTCGCGCACCGGGCGGCCGTTCACGAACAGATACTGCGCCACCGCCGCCCCCCGCGCGCAGGCGGGCAGACCAGCAAGGCCCGTCAGGTGGAAACCGTCACGCTGGGCGTCCAGAGGCACCGCGTTCTCGGCGAAGTCGCGCCCCATGACGGCGGCCAGCCGGCCCGTGAGCGCCCCGAACAGATCGCCCGTTTCGGCCTCGACCCGGAACAGCAAACGATCCTCGCCGCCGGTGGCATCGCGCAGGGTGATCACGACGAACGGCTCGGCCATCGCCAGCCGCCGCACCACATCGGCCACGGCCTGCCCCTCGGCCCGGTCGCTGCGCAGGAACTTGAGCCGGGCGGGGGTCGCGAAGAAAAGGTCGCGCAATTCGACCACCGTGCCGCCGTTCAGCGCGGCCGGCCGAACCGGCCCGGCCTGCCCGCCGGAGACTGCGATCGCGGCCCCCGTCTCGCCCGCCACGCGCGAGGCAAGCGTCAACCGCCCGACAGCGGCGAGCGAGGCCAGCGCTTCACCCCGGAAACCGAAGCTGCGAATGTTGAGAAGGTCCGACCCGTCGATCTTGGAGGTTGCATGCCGGGCCAGCGCCAGAGGCAGATCGCCCGCCGCAATGCCGCAACCATCGTCGCTGACGCGGATCAGGCTGCGCCCGCCATCGGCGATCACCACCTCGATCCGTCGCGCCCCGGCATCGAGCGCGTTCTCGACCAGTTCCTTGACCGCCGAGGCCGGCCGTTCGACCACCTCGCCCGCCGCGATCCGGTTGATCACCGTCTCGTCCAGTTGGCGAAGAACAGGGCGTATGTTGGGGTTGGGCGCGTTCATACCGCAAAGGCTAGCATGCGCACGTGCGATTCGTCAGGGGCAATCGCGCGGGCCCGGCCCGCGGGCCGACCGGCAACCCGGCGCCTATTGGCCGGGGAAGGCCTCAAGCCCATCGGGCTCGCCCACCACGACGAAATGGAGCGCATCGGGGTCAAGCCATTCGGCGGCCACGCGGTTGATCTCGTCCAGCGTGACGGCTAGGACATAGTCGTTTCGCTGCAGCACATAGTCGGGCGTAAGGCCCACCATCTGCATCCCCACCATGATCCGCGCGATCTCGGCATTGCCATCGAAGCGCAGCGGATATTCGCCGGTCAGGAACGTCTGCGCGGCCTCGAGTTCCTCGGCCGTGACACCCTCGGACGCCAGCCGCCCCCATTCCTCGCGCACAAGCTCGATCGCACCGGCGATCCTGTCGTTGGACGAGGAGAACGACCCCAGCCACATCTCGGACAGGTCACGCGGCACAAGCGAGGTGCCGATGCCATAGGTCAACCCGCGCGCCTCGCGGACCTCCTGCATCAGGCGCGACTGAAAGCCGCCGCCGCCGAGGATGTGGTTCAGGATGAAGGCTGCAAAGAAATCGTCGTCGTCCCGTTCAAGTCCACCGTGCCCGAAGAAGGCAATCGACTGCGGTCCGGGAAAGGGCACCACCGTCACGCCGCCGGGCAGGGCAAGGTCGATCCGGTCAGGCAGCGCGGGCCCTTCGGCGGGCAGGTCGGCCAGCAGATGGTCCACCAGCAGCACGATCTCGTCCGCGGTGATGTCGCCGACCGCGCTGACATAGGCACCGGCGCGGGTCAGGGCCGACCGATGCGCGTCGATCATGTCGTTGCGGGTAAGTGCGGCGACCGTCTCGGCCGTGCCGTTCATCTGGCTGCCATAGGGATGATCGCCGAAGGCCAGCGCATGGAAGCGGTCCGACGCGATCTGCCGGGGGTTCATCGCATCCGAGGCGATCACCGCCAGCATCTGACCGCGCACCCGTTCCAGCGCCTCATCGTCAAAGCGCGGCTCGGTCAGGGCAAGGCGCAAGAGATCGACCGCATCGTCGCGATTCTCGGTCAGGACCCGGGCCGAGATGCTGACCATGTCGTCGAAGGCGCGAAAGGAATAGCTGGCGGCCAGTTCCTCGCGCCGCTCCTGAAAGCTGCGGGCATCCCTGTCGCCCGCCCCCTCGTCAAGCAGCGAAGCCATCAGGTTGACCGCCCCGCCCCGCGCTGGATCGTCAAGGTTGGCGCCACCGCGAAAGCGCAGTTCGATCGCGACGAAAGGGATCGAGGGTTCCTCGACCAGCCAGACGTCGATCCCGCCGGGGGTCGTCAACTCGACGATCTCGATCCCGGCCCGTGCGGTGACGGGGGCAAACGCAATCGCAAGGGCAAGAACAAGACGGCGCATCACAGCATCTCCCGGCTGGGGACAACCCACATGGTGACCGATTGCCGTCGGTCGAACAGGGCCGCGGCGGCGGCGAGGATATCTTCGGGCGTCACCTCCTGCAGCACACGCGGCCAATCGAGCACATCATCGACCGACAGTCCGGTGGTCAGGGCGATACCGAATTCGCGGGCGCGGCCGTCAGTGTTGTCCATTGCGAACACCTCGGCCGCGCGGAGTTGCATGCGGATGCGCTCAAGCTGGTCGGGGTCGATTCCGTCGGTCAGCAGGCTGGCCACAGCCTCGTCCATCGCATCCTCGGCCTCTTGCAGCGACACCCCCTCGGCCGGGAAGACGGTCAGGGTGAAGGTGCCGTGGTCCAGCGCACTGCCCGAGAAGTTCGCCCCGGTGAAGAGCGCGACGCCGGTGTCGTGCACAAGGCGGCTGCCAAGGACCGAAGTGAAGGACGAACCGCCCAGGATCTCGGCCAGGAACACAAGTGCCGCGGCCTCTTCCTGCGCGCCCGACCGGCGTGCGGGGGCCAGGTAACTGCGCGTGACATAGGGCTGCGAGGCGCGAGCATCCTCGTAGATCATGCGGCGCTCGGCCAGATGCGGCGGCTCGGCGGGGCGGTCGCGCAGAAGGGGCACGGGCGAAGACGGGATCGGGCCGAAGTGGCCTTCTGCAAGATCGCGCACTTCGGCTGCCTCGACATCGCCCGCAATGATCAGCACAGCATTGTCGGGCCAGTAATGGGTATCGTAGAAGGCAAGAAGGTCTTCCATCCCGATCGCTTCGATCTCGTGCTGCCAGCCGATGATCGGGATGCCGTAGCGGTGGTTGAGAAAGAGCGCCGCCCGCAACTGTTCGCGCGCGACAGCATTGGCGTTGCTGTCGACGATCTGGTTACGCTCTTCGAGGATCACCTGCATTTCGGTCACGAAATCCTCGTCCGTGAAGCGCAGGTTGCGCATCCGGTCGGCTTCCATCTGCATCACAAGATCAAGCCGGTCGCTGGCGATGCGCTGGAAATAGGCGGTGTAGTCAAAGCTGGTGAAGGCATTGTCGCGCCCGCCATTCGCGGCGACGACAGCCGAGAATTCGCCCCTCTCGAGTGTTTCGGTGGCCTTGAACATCATGTGTTCAAGGAAATGCGCGATCCCCGACAGGCCCTGCGGTTCATCCGCCGATCCGACGCGGTACCAGATCATCTGCGTCACGACCGGGGCGCGGCGATCCTCGATCACCACCACCTCGAGGCCGTTGTCGAGGGTAAAGCTGGTAACCCCATCGTCGCGCGCGACAGCGGATGTGGCGACCATCACCAGCGTCAGGACGAGGGCGCGGATCATCGTGGTTCCTTCTCGGGGCATGAGGGTTCTGGCGATCTTCGAGCTGATTTACGTTGCGCGACCTGAGGATCAACCCGGTCCACGCGGACGTGAGGATCAGTTCCCCGGCGGGGCGGTCGGAACACGGACGCCAAGGGCGCGGAAACGTGCCATCTCGGCATAGGCGTCAAGCGCCATGAAGGCATAGGCCGGGAAGTAGCGATCGCCACCGAAAAGGCCCCGCGCGCCCTGCCCTGCGCCTCGGCGGATCGCGGCATCCTCGCTTGCCAGCGTGGTGCGGATCGCGGGGTCTGTCCCGTTGCGGCCGGCATGGGCCACCAGCGCGGTATCGGCGGCGGGCACACCGGCGCCCGGTGCGCGCTGCGTGCCGCCCAACGCTGCCACACCTTCGGCCACCGGGTTGCGATCGGTGCGGTTCACGCCACCCGGCGTCGGTGGCGGCAGGCCGAGGACGGGCGGGATCTCAAGCGGAAGAGCGGGCAGCACGCTGAATTCGTCCGGGCCCCAGCTTGTCCGGTCAAGATCGTGCAAGCCACGCCCGCCGCCGCAGGCAGCAAGCACCACGAGGCACAGGGCAGGAATGAGGGGTCTGGCGGTCATGCATGGCCTGTCAACGGTTCGTTCCGGTCTTAGCCGACCGCGGCCGTCACGTCACCCCGTCTTTCGCGGGGGTGCCCCCTCCGTGCCGTTGTCTCCTCCGGTGAAGATCACCAATCCGATGGCCCCGGCAAAGACGGCGATATCGGCGACGTTGAAGGCATAGGGATTGCTGATCCCGCAGCAGGACATGTTCAGGAAATCGGCCACCGCGCCGTAAAGGAGACGATCGACCACATTGCCCAGCGCCCCCCCCACCAGCAGCCCGGCCGAAACCTGCACG